>NZ_JBVVAK010000097.1:0-30095 GCF_055792825.1 Microvirga sp. GN3 | reverse complement strand
GTCGGTTGGCTTACCCAGACAATGCGGCTCCATCTTCGCCCACTGGGCATCCGTCAATACATAGCGATCCATCAAGAGCTTGAATCATAAGCCCAAGCTCTCGTGAATCCCCACAGACCTTAGACCGCCTGCACCTCGCGCACATCCGGCAGGAAGTGGCGCAGCAGGTTCTGGATGCCGTGGCGCAGGGTGGCGGTCGAAGACGGGCAGCCCGAGCAGGCGCCCTTCATGACGAGATAGACGGTGCCGTCCTTGAAACCGCGGAAGGTGATGTCGCCGCCATCGCCCGCCACCGCCGGGCGGATGCGGGTCTCGAGCAGTTCCTTGATGGTCTCCACCGTGGCGGCATCCGCATCGTCGAAGAATTCCTCGCCATCATCCTCCGTCGCACCATAGCCGTTGGCGAAGAGCGGCGCGCCGGTCATGAAATGCTCCATGATCGCGCCGAGGATGGCGGGCTTCAGATGTTGCCACTCGCCGTCCGCCTTGGTGACGGTGACGAAGTCATAGCCGAAGAACACGCCGGTCACGCCCGGCACGGCGAAGAGCCGCTGGGCGAGGGGAGAGACTTCGCCGGCTTCAGGGGTCTTCGCCTCGAACGTACCCTCGGACATGACCACGCGGCCGGGCAGGAACTTCAGGGTGGCAGGATTGGGGGTCGCTTCAGTCTGAATAAACATCGCTTCTTTCGTCCTCTGCGCCGGTTCAAGGCCGGCCGAGTGTGGGTGTTAGAATCGTTCTAACAGGTTCCGAACTCAATGTGGAATGGATCGGAGTGGATTCCAAGGGGAGAATATATGCCCACAAGGCATCGCGGGGCTGCATAGCAGAGCCCGGGATTGTTCGACGAGAGTAGCGATTTATCCTGAGAGCGATCCCGGATCTCCGCGGACGCTCCGTCCGGGATGACGTCTCCCTAACCGGCTAGCGCGTCGATCTCCTCGTCCGTCAGGCCTCCCGGGACGATCACGATAGGGATTGGAAAGGAGGCGGCGGAGCGGCCGGCGAGGGTCGAGACCAGGGGGCCAGGACCTTCCTTGGCGCTGCCGGCGGCGAGCACGAGGAAGGAGATATCCTCGTCCTCGTTGATGAGCTTCATGATCTCGTCGGCTCGGTTGCCGACGCGGATCACCTGCTCAGGCTCGACGCCTGCGGCGCTGCGCGCCTCGCGGGCGGCGGCATCGAGCTGCTTCTGGGCTTCCTCACTCGCCTCCTCGATCATGGCCTCGCCGACGCCGAGCCATTCGAAATTGTCGGGCGGGTCCACGACTGCGAGCATGATCATGCTCGCGCCGGTACGGGCGGTTCGCCGCGAGGCGAAGTGGACCGCGCGGGCGCATTCCGGGGTCTGGTCGACCACCACCATGAATTTCGGCCGGTGGCCGGATTCGTAGGATCGGCGCTTGCCGCTCACAGCACGTTCTCCTGAGATCACGAAAGATGCTGCCCTGCCGTCGCGACAAGAGCAAGCCCAGGCATCCGCCGTAAGGTCGGGGATCAGCGTGCCCGCACGAAGCCGACGATGTCCTTCACCGCATCCATGGTTACGGAGGCCAGCGCACGGGCTCGTGCCGAGCCATCGGCCAAGACGGCGTCGATATGGCCGGGATCGGCCATGAGGCGACGCATCTCGTCCGCGACGGGCGAGAGCTTCGTCACGGCGACATCCACGAGGGCGGCCTTGAAGCCTGAGAATTGCGAGCCGCCATGCTGGCGCAGCACGTCTTCCGGCGTGGTGTCCATGAGGGCCGCGTAGATCGCTACCAGGTTCTCGGCCTCGGGACGGGCCTTCAGGCCGTCGACCTCGCTCGGCAAAGGCTCGGGATCGGTCTTCGCCTTACGGACCTTCTGGGCGATGGTATCGGCATCGTCCGTCAGGTTGATGCGCGAGTAATCGGACGGGTCCGACTTCGACATCTTCTTCGAGCCGTCGCGCAGCGACATGACACGGGTGGCCGGGCCCTGGATCATCGGCTCGGTCAGCGGGAAGAAGGCATCGCCGAAGCCATGGGCGGCAATCGATTCGGCCCAGTCGTTGTTGAACTTCTGGGCGATGTCGCGGGTCAGTTCGAGATGCTGCTTCTGGTCCTCGCCCACCGGCACATGGGTGGCGCGGTAGACCAGGATGTCGGCGGCCATCAGGTCCGGATAGGCGTAGAGGCCGACCGAGGCGTTCTCCCGGTCCTTGCCCGCCTTGTCCTTGAACTGGGTCATCCGGTTGAGCCAGCCGAGGCGTGCAACGCAGTTGAACACCCAGGCCAGCTCCGCATGCTGCGGGACCTGGCTCTGGTTGAAGACGATATGGCGCTTCGGGTCGATGCCGGCGGCGATGAAGGCGGCCGTCACTTCGCGGATCTGGCGGGTGAGGTCGGTCGGGTTCTGCGGCACTGTGATCGCGTGCATATCCACGACGCAATAGATGCAGTCGTAGTTCTCCTGCATGGCGACGAAGCGCTTGATGGCGCCGAGATAATTCCCGAGATGGAGATTGCCGGTGGGCTGAACGCCCGAGAACACCAGCTCCTTGAACTGCGCCATCGTCTTGAACTCCCACAGGGTGCATGCGCAAGGCTGAACCGCCAACCGCCCCAGATTGCCTTATGACCGCTTTGTTTCGCAGCGAACCGGAGGCCGCTTAGCTCGACAATGCTCCATTGAGGCGCGCGTTATGACAGGGCCGCGCCACGATGCAAGGGTTCTCACGATTTTTTCGTGAGAACGGCCCAATCGTCGCGGGTCACCGCGCCGGTGGCCCAGGCCACGAGGGCATAAAGCCCAAGACCACCGAAGCAGAGAGCCGCGAGGGAGAGGGCGCCTGCCCTCGGGAAGGTGCTCTTGATGGCTACGAGCGCGAGGCTCATGGCGAGAACTGCAACGACGATCCGCATCAGGCGGGCCGTCAGCGCGCGGTCCGGCGACCAGAGGCCGAATCGGCGAAGGCCGAACACCACGGCGCCCGTATGGCCGAGGCACCCGATGCTGACCCCGACCGCGATCCCGGTCGGGCCGAGAGGCCAGGCGAGCAGGAGGGAGGCGGCCAGGGTCAGAACAAGGCCGAGGATCGCCGCTATCAGCGCCGCTCTCAAAGAGCCGCGGGCGAACAGGGTCTGGCTCAGCACCTTGGCGGCGGTCGCGAAGGGCAGGCCCAAGCTCAAGGCCATGAGCACGAGAGCGGTGCCCTCCGCGTCGGAGGATTGAAACGCGCCGCGCTCGAACAGCACGCTGGTCATGGGACGGGCCAGAATGAACAGCGCTGCGCTCGCCGGCAGAGCGAGCAGCAGCGCCACTTCCAGCGCCCGGTTCTGTGCCGCCACGATGGCCTGTGTGTCGCCTGATTGGTGGCGGCGGGCGAGTTCGGGCAGGAGCAGGCTCGAGCCGAGAGCAGCCATCAGCCCGAGCGGCAGCTGCATGACCCTCTCAGCATAGTAGAGCCAGGACACGCCGGAGGGCCAGAACGAGGCGATCTGGGTCGCGGCCAGGATGAAGAGCTGCACGGCGCCGCTCGCCACCAGCACGGGAAACCCGGCGAGCAGGAGACTTTTCAAAAGCGGCGACCAGCGGGGCTTGCGGAAGCGCACGAGCGGGATCTCACTATCCCACAGAGCCGCGGCGATGAAGGCGAACTGGATCAATCCGGCAAGGCTCGATGCTGCCGCGAGCCATGCCGCCTTCTGCGCGAGCGGTAGGGAAAGGCCGGCTTCCAGGACGACGAGCGCCAGGATCAGCCCGCCGTTGACCGCGAGTGGTGCGAGTGCCGTCGCGGCAAAGCGCCCGCGCATGTTCAGGATCGCGGCCCCGATGGAAGCAAGCGTCACGCATAAGACGATGGGAAAGGACAGGCGGGTATAGAGCGCGACCAGCGCCAGTGTCTCGCTATCGTCGTGCAGGCCCGGCGCGAGAATAAGGGCGAGTAGTCCCGCGCCGATCTCCACGAGCGCCGTCAGGCCGAGCAGCGTTAGCCCAAAGACCGCCAGCACATCGCCGACCGTCTTTGCAGCCTCGTCAGGGTCCAGAGAACTGAGAGCCGGAACGAGCGCCGGATTGAGCCCGCCCTCGCCGACGATGCGCCGCACCAGATTCGGCAGGCGGAAGGCGGCGAGAAACGCATCCGCCACCGGGCCCGCTCCCAGGGCCTGCGCGAACAGCATGTCCCGGACGAAGCCGAGAACACGCGAGGCCATCGAGCCGAGGCCGACCAGGAGCGAGGAGCGGATAAGCGACATGCCCTTTGGGGCTTAGCGGGTCCCGGGGAGAATGTCTAAGGGGACAGCTTGGATGGGTGTTACCGCTGTCATTCCGGGGCCGCGCAGCGGAGCCCGGAAGCCATAGCCGCTGACGCTGCAGAATGAGCGTGACGCTGATTATCCTCTTCTGACACGTCGTGTTTATGGATTCCGGGCTCGGCTCTGACGAGCCGCCCCGGAATGACAGGGAGGCGTTAACCCCGCGCCCGCGCGATCGCCTCGCGCTTCTGCTCCAGGCTCATGCCGCCGATATAGGCCTCCGTGCCGATCAGGAAGGACGGGGTCGCGACGAGGCCGAGATCGTTGCCGGTGGCGAACGCATCCTTCATCCACTGGGTCGTCTTCTCGCTGTCGGCGATCTCGGCCATGCGTTTGCGATCGCCGCCGAGACGCTCGGCCTCGGCCAGCGCCCGCGGGCCGTCGACCGTGCCGCGTAAGGCGAACAGAGCAAGATGCAGCGGCAGATAGCGCTCAGGCCCATAGAGCTGCAGATAGGCCAGGGCCGCGCGCGTGGCGGCAACCGATTGCGGGCTCAGCACGGCGAAATTCACCAGCACGTAGGTCAGCTCGGGCTCGGCCTTCAGCAGATCGGGCAGGACTTGCGCCGAGCGTTTGCACCAGGGGCAGTTGTAGTCGAAATATTCCACCATGATCACGTCGCCATGCTTGTGGCCGAGGCGCACGATGGAGGGTAGGTTCAGTGCGTTATCGATCAGCTCCACCGGGATCATCTGCGGCTCCGGTGCGGATTGCGCAAAGGCGGGAGCTTTCGTGCCGGCAAGAGCAAGACCGGCGAGAACGACGCGGCGAGACAGGATCATGAACGGAACTCTCGTAAGGAGAATCTCTCGTGCCGGTCGATCGTGGCGATGGCAAGGCCAAGGTTGTTTTTCTCACACCCTCGTGAAGGTGCGGGCATATCTCGCGCGCGCCGCGAACGTGCTCATCATCGGATTGCAAGCTGTCCCGATCCTGCCGACAATCGCCGCAACGAATGCGGGAAGCAGTCTGATGGAATCGATTTTCGATGAACGCGAACTCGCCGTGATCCGGCGGGCCTTCGCCAAACAGATCCTCGTCGCCGGCGGCATCGAGACCGATGGAGGGTTGGAGAAGGCGATTGCGGCGGTTCCGCGCGAGCGCTTCCTGGGCGCTCCGCCCTGGCACATATCGCGTCCACCGCGCGGCTACGAGACCGTGCTCTCGCACGACCCCGTAATCCTCTATCAGGATGCGTTGTTTGCGCTCTTGTCTCCGCGCGGCATCAACAACGGCAGCCCTTCGCTTCATGCGCGCTGGCTGCATGCGCTGTCCTTGCGCGAAGGCGAGCGCGTCGCCCATATCGGCGCCGGCAGTGGGTACTACACGGCGATCATGGCTCACCTCGTCGGGAGCCGGGGCCATGTTGTCGCCGTCGAGTTCGATCCGGCTCTTGCCGAACTCGCGCGGGCCAATCTGGCAGAGCATACGAATGTCACCGTGATCGAAGGCGACGGCGCCGAATGGCCGCGCGAGGCTGTGGATGCGGTATATGTGAATTTTTCAGTCGAGCGGCCTGCCGGCGAATGGATCGAGCATTTGCAGCCGAACGGCCGTCTCATTTTTCCGCTCGGCGTTCCCCGGCTGAAGCCGAGCCCATGGGGCGGCACCCATGCCCTTCATGGCGCAGGATTGTGCGTCACGCGCAAGAAAGCCGGCCTGTCCGTACGCTGTCTTGGCCCGGCCTACTTCGTCTGCGCGGAAGGCAGGCTGTCGCCGGGAGGAACACAGAGGGAGGCGCTGCAGGCCGCCTTCGAGAACCAAGGCATCGAGTTCGTGCGCAGCCTGATCTGGAAAGAGAACGCTGCGCCGGGACGATGCTGGTTCACAGGACCCGGCTGGGCGCTCTCCTATGATGAGGTCGCGGAATAACGGATGTCACATGCCCGTCCATGACGTGACGAAGGACGGCACGTTCTCGGCGGGCATGGGACGCCCGAAATGGTATCCCTGCACGAGATCGCAGCTCATGCGTTGCAGAAGGGTCGCCTGAAAGGCGCTCTCGACGCCTTCGGCCACCACCTCGATGCCGAGATTGCGGCCGAGATTCAGCAGAGCCCTGACGATGGCGGCGTCGTCCGCATCGGTCTCCAGGCCGCTCACGAAGGTCCGGTCGATCTTGATCGCGTCGACTGGGAAGCGCTTGAGATGCGACAGCGAGGCATAGCCGGTGCCGAAATCGTCGAGCGCAATCGTCACGCCCTCCGCACATAACGTGCGCAATGCTCGCTCCACGTACTCGGCTCCGGAGCCGAGAAAGACGCTCTCGGTCACTTCCACTTCGAGGCAGCGGGCTGGCACATCCATCCGTCTCAAGTCGTCGAGCACGCGCTCGGCATAGTTGTCGCGCCGGAACTCGGCGGCCGACGCATTGATCGCGATGCGGCCGACGGAAAGCCCGGCATCGAGCCAGCCGCGGATATCCCTGAAAATGCACGATCGCATGCGCTCGCCGATGGCCGTGCCGAGCTCGGTGTCGTTGAAGGCGGGAGCGATCTGTTCCGGCGACTGGATTCCGTTGTGGGGGTGACGCCAGCGCAGAAGCGCTTCGAATCCGCCGAGCGCTCCTGAGGCCAGCACCACCTTGGGCTGGTAGAACGGCACGATCCAATCGGACGTGACAGCTCGTGCCGCCACCTCCAGGGCCGAGGCCGTCTTTTGCGACTCCTCCCGCATGGTCGGGACGAACATCTTGAACGAGCCCCGTCCGGTGGTCTTGCTGCGATAGAGCGCGAGGTCAGCCTGCTTCTGAAGCTCCTCGGGACTCATGCTGAAGCCGGCAGCAATGGCCCCGCCGATGCTGGTGCGGCAGTCCAGCAGCCTGCCGTCCCGCTTCAACGGGTCCTGCATGCGGGCCAGAATGGAATCGGCCATCGCGACGACATCGCTCTCTCCCGCGATCTCGGGCAGGAGGACGGCGAATTCGTCGCCACCCAGCCGGGCGACGGTGTCGGCGGGGCGCACGACACTGCGCAGCCGCTGTGCGAATTCCTTCAGGAGATCGTCGCCGGCATCATGACCGAACCGGTCGTTGATCTGCTTGAGATGATCGAGATCCATGACCAGCAGACCAGCGGCCGGATGGGCGTCGGATATCCCGTCGAGCGCCTGCTGAAGGCGCTCGCGGAAAAGTCTGCGATTGGCGAGACCCGTGAGATCGTCATGGTGGGCGGCCCAGCGGAGGGTTTCCTCCGTGAGCTTCCGGTCGTGGATGTCCTCGGCAGCTCCGTACCAACGAATGACGGTGCCGTCTTCGCTGCGGCGGGCCGCGGCACGGGAGCGGAACCAGCGATAGGTATCATCGGCCATGCGCAGGCGATAATCCACATCGAGATCCTCGCCGGTCGCCACGGAGTGGGACCACCGGTCGATAACGAGTGCCGAGTCGTCGGGATGAAGTGCTTCGGCCCAGCCGGAACCCAGCGAGTCTTCCGGTCGCTTGCCGGTGCGATCGTACCAGCGCGAGGAGACGTCGAGGATGTTGCCCTGCGGATCGGCCGTCCAGGAGATTTGAGGATTGAGCTCGACCGAGTGGCGGTGATGCTCTTCGCTCTCGCGCAAGGCCGCATCGTCCCGCTGCCGTTCGATTGCCAGCGCCGCCAGATGAAGCAGGGCTTCCATGCGCATCATTTCGTCGCCGGCCGGGGCACGGGGCTCGCCATAATAGAGAGCGAGAGTGCCGAGGACTTCGCTGGAGCGCGAGAAGACCGGCTTCGACCAGCAGGCCCGCAGGCCGTGACCGAGCGCGAGGTCGCGCCAATCGGCCCATAATGGGTCGGATGCGATGTCGGTGACGATGACGCTGCTGCGCGTATGGGCGGCCGTGCCGCATGAACCTGCTTTAGGCCCGACAGAGGCCCCGTCGATGGCGGCACAATAGGCGGCGGGAAGGCTGGGCGCCGCGCCGTGCCGAAGCCGTCCGCCCTGGGGGTCGTGCAGCAGGATCGAACACCAAGCGCCTGGGATACGTTCCTCGGTCAGTCTGCAGAGAGCGGCGAGGATCTCGCCGACAGGCTGACCGGCGGCGACCATTTCCAGGACGCAAGCATGATCGTGGAGGGTCTGTTCTGCCTCTTTCCGGTCGTGAATGTCTTCCGTCGTACCGTACCAGAAGATGATTGTGCCGGCTTCATCGCGACGGGCGGCCGAGCTGGACCGGCACCAGCGGTAGCTGCCGTCAGCCGTCTTGATCCTATATTCGCATTGATAGGGCGTCCCGGTCGCCAGGCTTGCGCGCCTCGACTGAATCAGACGAGGCAGGTCGTCGGGATGGACCAGCTTCACCCAGCCATTGCCGACCAGCTCTTCGGGCGGCTGGCCGATCCATTCGGCCCAGCCGGGTCCGATCTGAACGACCTTTCCATCCGCGTCGGCAAGCCACGGGATCTGTCGGCTCAGTTCGAATGCGTAATGATACAGACTTTCACTGATTGGCGAGCCATTCCCTTTAGGCATGAGCAGATCTTCGTGAGACAAGCTATGCGCCCGGGCAAAGGGAAAGTGGTCGTTCCATTGCATATCGCAAACCAGAATGCCGCGAATATAAGATAAATTCTTGGCCTACATTAGGATGTCTGTCCATTAGGATGAATGGACTAAGTTGGCCTTATTTGGAGGTCGAAGAGGCCCTTTTTTACTGATGATTTATTAGTAAGGTTAAGTGGCCTTCGAAACGTCGAGCCCTGATGTCACGCTTCAGGGCTGAGAGTACCCGCCTGATTTTCGAGAGACGTGCCAGCTGGTGCACTCCATTCCTGCCAGACTCGGAGGAGGGGCACCAATAGGTTTGATCCAGGTTTGCCAGATCTTTGGAAGAGGGCGCTTAGAGCATCGGACCCAAAAGTGGATTTGCACTTTTGGGATCGATCCGATGCTCAATCCCTTAAGCAGCGCATCGTTCGGTGCGGACCCGGAGGTCCGCACGATGCGCTAGCCCTCTTCACCTGTCACGCCGGCGGCATCCTGGGCTTTGAGCACCTCGGGGCGCGGCATCGAGATGATGTTGTAGCCGGAATCCACGTAGTGGATCTCGCCTGTCACGCCGTTGGAGAGGTCGGAGAGCAGGTAGAGGGCCGAGCCGCCGATATCCTCGATGGTCACCGTACGGCGAAGGGGAGCATGCGCCTTCTGGTAGGTGAACATGAGGCGGGCATCCGAGATGCCGGCACCGGCCAGCGTACGCACGGGCCCCGCCGAGATGGCGTTGCAGCGGATTCCTTTAGGCCCGAGATCGGATGCGATATAGCGCATGGAGGCTTCCAGCGCCGCCTTCGCCACACCCATCACGTTGTAGTTCGGCATGACCCGGGTGGAGCCGCCATAGGTGAGGGTGAGGAGCGAGCCGCCGTTCTTCATGCGCTTGGCCGCGCGCTGTGCGATCTCCGTGAAGGAGAAGCAGGAGATCACCATGGTGCGCGAAAAGTTCTCGCGGGTGGTGACGTCCACGTAAGAGCCCTTGAGCTGCGACTTGTCGGAGAAGCCGATGGCGTGAACCACGAAGTCGAGGCCATCCCAGGTCCTGTCGAGGGTGTCGAATACCGCATCGACCGAGGCGATGTCCTCCACGTCGCAAGGGAGAACGAGGCTGGAGCCGAGCGATTGAGCCAGAGGAGTGACGCGCTTGCCCAGAGCCTCGCCCTGATAGGTGAAGGCGAGTTCAGCTCCATGCTCCGCCAGGGTCTTGGCGATGCCCCAGGCGATGGAATGGTCGTTGGCGACGCCCATGATGAGGCCGCGCTTTCCTTGCATCAGACCGGTCACTTGGGTCCCCCTATGCATCGGCTCCATGGTGCGACGCCAATTGTTATGAAAGTGTGCATCGCGAGCCGGAAGAATGGTGTCGGTGAGCGTGTCCATGCGAGGTCCCCCTTGATCGACCGGGGCTTCGCATGGACCTGTCTCAGGTTTATGACGGTGTCTTATCCGTTGTAACGGCTGAAGACGAGTGTGGCATTGGTGCCGCCGAAGCCGAAGGAGTTCGACAGGACCGTGTCGATCTTGGCGTCGTCGATGCGCTTACGGACGATGTTCATGTCGGCGAATTCCGGGTCGATTTCGTCGATATGGGCGCTCTCGCAGATGAAGCGGTTGTTCATCATCAGGAGCGAATAGATCGCCTCCTGCACGCCGGTGGCACCGAGCGAATGGCCGGTGAGCGATTTCGTCGCGGAGATCGGCGGGCACTTGTCGCCAGAGCCGAAGACCTCGCGGATCGCCTCGATCTCCTTCTGGTCGCCGACCGGGGTCGAGGTGGCGTGCGGGTTGATGTAATCGACCGGGTTATGCACGTCCTTGAGGGCCATGCGCATGCAGCGGATCGCGCCCTCGCCCGAGGGCGCCACCATGTCGTAGCCGTCCGAGGTCAGGCCGTAGCCGACGATCTCGCCATAGATGCGGGCGCCGCGCGCCTTGGCATGCTCCAGTTCCTCCAGCACCAGCACGCCCGCGCCGCCGGCGATGACGAAGCCGTCGCGGTTGGCGTCATAGGCACGGGAGGCGCGGGATGGGGTGTCATTATACTTGGTGGACATGGCGCCCATGGCGTCGAAGAGGTTGGACATGGTCCAGTCCAGGTCCTCGCAGCCGCCGGCGAACATCATGTCCTGCTTGCCGTACTGAATCATCTCGTAGGCGTTGCCGACGCAGTGGTTCGAGGTCGCGCAGGCGGACGAGATCGAATAGTTCACGCCCTTGATCTTGAACCAGGTGGCGAGCGTCGCGGAAGCCGTGGAGGACATCGCCTTGGGCACGGCAAACGGGCCGATGCGCTTGGGGCCTTTTTCGCGGGTGATGTCGCCGGCTTCCAAGATGATGCGGGTGGAGGGACCGCCCGAACCCATGATGATGCCGGTGCGCTCGTTGGAGATGTCGTTCTCCTCGAGACCCGCATCCCGGATCGCCTGGTCCATGGCGACATGGTTCCAGGCCGTGCCCTTGGCGTGGAAGCGCATGGCGCGCCGGTCGACGATCTCTTCCGGGTTCAGGCTCGGAGCGCCATGAACCTGGCACCGGAAACCGTATTTCGTGTAATCCTCGGCCTTGCTGATGCCGGATTTCGCTTCACGCAGAGAGGCCAGCACCTCCTGCGTGTTGTTGCCGATGGACGACACGATGCCCATTCCGGTGACGACGACGCGCCTCATAGCCTACCTCTTCAAAGGATCTTCACTGCCAGCCTTAACGATTCAACACGTAAGGCCGACGATGCGCATTCTCAACAGTGAGCCATGCGAATGGGATGAAAGCGTGATCCCGAACATGGACGGCCCCGCCGTCGAGCAGCGAGGCCGGTTCTTTAAAAAAGAATACTCTTTGTCAATACGATGGGACAGCCACTGACGTTTGGTCAGCGCCAAAAGGCCTAGCCGCTCGCGGGCGTGTCCGCCTGGAACAGGCCGACCCGCATGTCCTTGGCCTCATAGATCCGGCGTCCGTCGGCCTCGAGCCAGCCGTCGGCGATGCCGAGCACCAGCTTCGAGCGGAAGACGCGCTTGAGATCGACGCCGTAGACCACTTTCTTGACCGTGGGCAGCACCTGATCGGAGAACTTCACCTCGCCGACGCCAAGCGCCCGGCCGCGGCCCGGAGAGCCGCCCCAGCCGAGGAAGAAGCCCGTCATCTGCCAGAGAGCATCCAGCCCGAGGCAGCCCGGCATCACCGGGTCGCCCTGGAAGTGGCAGGGGAAGAACCAGAGATCCGGCCGCACGTCGAGTTCCGCCAGCACATGGCCCTTGCCGTAGGCGCCGCCATCCTCGCCGATGGAGGTGATGCGGTCGAACATCAGCATGGGCGGAAGCGGCAATTGCGCATTGCCGGGGCCGAACAATTCTCCGCGCCCGCAGGCAAGGAGTTCTTCATAAGTAAAGCTGGACTGGCGGGCCATTCCGGATGCCGATCCTTTCATCGCATCTTCAAAAAGCGGCCTCGAGAAAATCTCGGGACCTGGGTGCGGGCTCTGGTAGCACAGGCTTGGCCATCCATCAAAGGGACCTGAGCCGGGATTCTTTCGCTGTCTTAAGGATCATTCCGGCCGCCATCGCAGGGCAGCCTTGCAGTAACCCTCTCGCTTTCCTATGATTGTGATGTTAGAAGCGCCCATTCGTCCATTCAGTTCCGCCGATGACCGATCCTTTGTCCGCCTATATCGAGTCCACCACCGCTTCGCATCGGAAGGGTTGCCCCGTCTCCGAATTGCGGGACAAGCTGCGTCGCGTGGGCCTGCGCCCGACCAGGCAGCGCGTGTCTCTGGGCTGGCTCCTGTTCGGCAAGGGCGACCGGCATATCACGGCTGAAATGCTCTTCGACGAGGCGTCCCGCGCCCGCGTCCCGGTCTCGCTGGCAACCGTCTACAACACCCTGCACCAGTTCACGGAAGCCGGCCTCCTGCGCCAGCTCGCGGTGGATGGGGCCAAGGCCTATTTCGACACCAACCCGACCGAGCACCACCACTTCTTCCTGGAGGAAGAGGGTGAACTCGTCGACATGCCCTCCTCGGGTCTGAGCGTGGCTGACCTGCCCGAGCCGCCGGAAGGTATGGAAGTGGCGGGCGTCGAGGTCATCGTGCGCCTGCGCCGCAAGTCCGCCTGATCCGCACTCCCTTTCGTGAGAGCGGCGGTTCCGTTCCCCAATGCCGCTCAGCCATAGCCTCGTCGCTCTTCTCGTCACGACCATCTGGGGCCTGAGCTTCGTCGTCATCAAGCTCGGGGTCGGCACCATGCCGCCCCTGCTGCTCGCCGCGCTCCGTTTCCTCTTCGCAGCCCTTCCCGCCGTGTTCTTCGTCCCGCGGCCGAAGACCGGTTGGCGCAAGATCGTCGCCTACGGCTTCTTCCTCGGTGTCGCTCAGTTCGGGCTGCTCTTTGCGGCGCTTGCCATCGGCATGCCGGCAAGCCTCGCCTCGGTGGTCATGCAGGCGCAGGTCTTCTTCACGATCCTCTTCGCCGCGCTGTTCATGGGCGAACGGCCCGGACCGCATCAGGTCATCGGCGGTCTTGTCGCCAGCCTCGGCCTCGTCCTGATCGCCTGGCCGCGCATGACCGGAGGAGGGGCCGTCCCCTTCCTGATGACGGTCGTTGCCGCCGCCTCATGGGGTGTGGCGAACATCGTCTCGAAACGCGCCGGCCGGGTCGACATGCTCGGCTTCATTGTCTGGTCGAGCCTCGTCGCGCCGCTGCCGCTCTTCGGTCTGTCTCTCTGGCTCGATGGTCCCACGCAGGTCTTCGCGGCGCTCAGGCACATCGATGGCGGGACGCTCGCGGCGGTGGCCTATCTCGCCTATCCGACCACGATCTTCGCCTTCGGAATCTGGGCCTATCTCCTGTCCCGCCACCCGGCGGCGACCGTGACGCCCTTCGCCCTGTTCGTCCCTGTCGCGGGCATCCTGGGCTCCGCTCTCATTCTCGGCGAGGCCATGCACCCGATTGAGGCCATCGGCGGCGGCGTGATTGTTCTGGGTCTCGCCTTCAACATCTTCGGCCAGCGGCTGATGCGACGGGTGGTCTAAATCTCGCCGTCATTCCGGGGCGCACCTCTGGTGAGAGCCCGGAATGACAGTGGGGGAGTCAGCGGATGAAGCCGTAGCCGACGAGCCCGTAGGCGATGAGGAAGATCGCCACGAAGATGTTCAGGAAGCGTGGAACGAAGATTGAGGCGGCGCCGAGGGCGATGGCGAGGATCGGAAGAAGTTTGAAGCTCAGGTTCAAGGACATGGCAGGCTTTCCGGTAACGGGAAACGATGTTGCCTTCTACCGGCCGAATGCTTGATAAATCGGAAAGGGCCTATTCGACCGCCTCATTGGGATAGACGCCCCACAACTTTTCCTGCTGGATGTAGCCGTCTACGTCGCGGGCTCCGTCCATCACGACCATCACGCGGCACCATTTACCGTCGCAGCCCTTGATGTTGGTGATCACGCCCGGCTGCAGATGAGCCACTACGCCGGCCTTATCCTCCGCGCGATCCAAAAGGCTGATCGGGGGCTGATTGCCCTTGGCCCAGGGCATCACGAGAGCCGTGCGCCGGCCCGACAGCAGGGAGTGGAGAACCCAGCCTTCCGTGCCTTCCGAATCGCGGATCCGCCGCCAGGTCTCGTATTCGGCGATGATCTCCACGGGGAGCCCGGCGCGCTGGAACACCCAGGCGGTCCTGTGATCCTTGGAGGGGCCCTCGCGCAGATTCACCCGATCCGTCTTGAGGCTGACATAGCGCGGCACCGGCAGGCCGGTTCCCAGGCGACCGCCCGGGGGCTGCTGCGCCAGCGCCGATGCAGCGCTCAGGCTGACAAGAGCAAGGGCAAGGACGATCTTGCGCATGGTTCCCCCGGATAGTGGCTTTGTCTTGGGTTGAGGCTCTGGTAGAGAAGCTTGACGGAGACCGCCACGCGGCGGGTCGTCACCTTTGATCGCCGAAGCAGAGTTAAGAGAGCGTGAAACTCTTTATAATTCGCAGGCTTTTCAGTGCTGGGGACGCTTGAAGTCGATGAAAAAGAGACCTGTCGTCGTTGTCACCCGCCGCCTGCCCGACGTGATCGAAACGCGCCTGCGCGAATTGTTCGACACGCGCCTGAACCTCGAGGACAAGCCGCTCTCGGCGGAAGAACTCTCTGAAGCCGTCAAGTCCGCCGATGTGCTCGTGCCGACCATTACGGACGAGATCGATGCTGCGGTGCTGGAGCAGGCCGGTCCCAGCCTGAAGCTCATCGCCAATTTCGGCAACGGCGTCGACAACATCGACGTGTCGGCCGCGGTAGCGAAGGGCATCACCGTCACCAACACGCCCGGCGTGCTGACCGAGGACACGGCGGACATGACCATGGCACTAATTCTGGCCGTCGCCCGCCGCATCCCGGAAGGGGCACGGGTGATCCCGGATGGAAACTGGGCCGGTTGGTCGCCGACCTGGATGCTGGGGCGGCGCATCACGGGAAAACGCCTCGGCATCGTCGGCATGGGCCGCATCGGCCAAGCCCTGGCCCGGCGCGCCAGGGCCTTCGGCCTGTCGATCCACTACCACAACCGCCGCCACGTGCCGCCGAGGATCGAGACCGAACTCGAGGCGACCTATTGGGAATCCCTCGACCAGATGCTGGCCCGTATGGACATCGTGTCCGTCAACTGCCCGCATACGCCGGCGACCTATCACCTGCTCTCGGCACGGCGCCTGAAGCTCATGAAGCCCGATGCGATCCTGGTGAACACCGCCCGCGGCGAGATTATCGACGAGGCTGCGCTCACCAAGCTCATCGAAGCCGGCGCCATCGCGGGCGCGGGCCTCGACGTGTTCGAGGAGGAGCCGGCGGTCAATCCACGCCTTGTCAGGCTCGCCAAGCAGGGCAAGGTGGTGCTGTTGCCGCATATGGGCTCGGCGACCCATGAGGGACGCGTCGCCATGGGCGAGAAGGTCATCGTCAACATCCGGGCCTTCGTCGACGGCCACAAGCCGCCCGACCGCGTTCTGCCCAGCATGCTCTGATCTTTGTTTTCCAGTGGGCACCCTGCTTCGACCGGCGAGCCGTCGTCTACAGCATCGGACCCAAAAGTGGACTTGCACTTTTGGGTCCGATGCTCAATCCCTTAAGTGGCGCATCGTTGGGCGCGGCCCGCTGGGTCCGTACGATGCGCTAGAGCACATTTTTTCCTTGCTCTAACGTAACGATAACATAAGTTAATTTATGTGATTCGCGTTGTTCGGCCTGCGTAACCCTCCCCCATCCTGCGGCGAGCGCTCCCGATCTGATGAACGGCCCGACGATTCCCTTGCGACCTGTCGTGCTCCTCGTGGAGGACGAGCCCTTTATCCGCATGGCGACGGCCGATGCCCTTGAGGATGCTGGTTTCGAGGTGGTCGAGACCACCAACGCCCAGGCGGCGCAGGAGGTTCTTCTGCACCGAGCAGATATCCGGGTTCTGTTCACCGACGTGAAGATGCCCGGCCCCATGAATGGTCTTGAGCTCGCTTCCCTCGTTCGTAGCCGCTGGCCGCACATCTCCGTCGTCATCACCTCCGGCCATCTGGAGCCGGGCAACGGCTTGCTGCCGCGAGAGGCCATCTTCATCGCCAAACCCTATGGCGAACACGCTCCCGCCAGGGCGATACGGGCTCTTCTGGACTGACGTTCCGAGTCTACAGGACGACTCCGGCGCATTGCCTCATCGATGGATCAACCGAATCTGCGGCCTCTTCGCGAATCTGAAGATGTGGGTCGCGGACCCATGCAACCAAAATCCATCTTGAGCATAAACATATGTGAGTGCGGCTAAGAGTGGAGTTTGACCAGAACAGGAGTGTCCCTACCCCTATGGCCTTGATGACCAATTCCCTCATTCTAAAGCTTGAGAAGTACGACGGGCTCTCCGACGCGGAAAAAGGAGTTCTCGAGAACGCGATTGCACGCATTCGCGTCGTCGAAGCCGATGAGGACCTCGTGCGGGAAGGCGACCGCCCAACGGAAAGCTCGCTTCTTCTTGAGGGCTTTGCAGCTCGCTACAAGATCGTCTCGAATGGTCGGCGGCAGATCTCGGCCATCCATGTGGCAGGTGATTTCATCGACCTGCACAGTTTCCTTCTGAAGACGATGGACCACGGGGTTCTGGCGCTCACCAATTGCCGCATCGCTCTCGTTCCGCATGCGACGCTTGAGAAGATCACCGATGAATTCCCTCATCTCACACGGCTGCTCTGGCTCAGTACCCTGATCGACGGCGCCATTCACCGGGAATGGCTGACGACCATGGGGCGCCTTTCCGCCACGGCGCACATGGCTCATCTGATCTGCGAGCTTTTCCTACGTCTCAAGGTAATCGGCCGGGTTGAGGGTGACACGATCCAATTGCCGATCACTCAGGCGGAACTCGGTGACACTCTCGGATTGTCAACCGTGCACGTGAATCGGGTGCTGCAGGAATTGCGCAAGGAAGGATTGATCCGTTTCCAGGGTGACGCGTTGACCATTCTCGATTGGGAGCGGTTGACGAAGGTTGGCGAGTTCACCTCGACCTATCTCAGCCTTCAGAAAGAGGAGCGGTAAAACCGGCCAATGGAAACATGATGCCTTATATTACTCTCCAACCGATGTCGGTCCTGGCGGATGGCGGCTCTCACGAAGGACAACTCGTCCTCGCGGACGGACAACTCGTCGCCGTCTTCACCTGGGTGACGCCGGAGGAAACCGTCGGCGGTCGGGGGCAAGCCGGAGGCTGGTTTCTGGAAGCTGGCTTCGGCCCCTGCAGCGGTCTCATCAGTGTGACGCCTCCCGTTCTTGCCACGCTCGACGAGGCCGTCACCTGGGTGCGCGCCCAGCTGGATACTGGCTTGTCTCAGCCCTGAACGCCGTCAGCGTAGTTTAGCGACAATCTCTCCAGCGGCCCTCTCACCTTCCTCCCAGGCTCCTCCGGCCGTGCCCCATTGGGCACGCGAGAGCGCCTCGCCGGCAAACCAGATCCGCTCTCCAACCGACATCTTCAGGATATCGCGGATGGCATAAAGTCCCGGCGGCACCACAGCCCAGGAGGCGCGCGACCAGGGATCATGCCGCCAGGCGGTGCTGTGCAAGGCGGAGAGATTGCGGACCGCCCGATGGCCGAACTGCTCCGACAGTACAGCGCGTGCATAACGATAGGGCGCGTGAATGTCCCGTCGGTCGAAACTGGCGGCTCTGGGCTGATCGAGCTCGAAGAAATGAAACGGTGTGCCGTCGATGCGGGTCAGGAGACCCGGCGGCTGCAAGCGAGTCCCCGTCAGGCTCGCCAGCCGGTCCGCGCCGTGGAAGGGCGAATCCGGCCAGTGCAGGACCACATGTTCGTAGACGCCTTGCGTGAAGCCGTGAACGGCTTCCGCGATGGTGTTGGGCAAAGCGGGTGCGAAGCGGATCGCACCCTGCTGCAGCACCGCCATGGGTGTGGTGACGATCACGGCCTTGGCCTGAAGCGTCCCGGCAGACGTATCGATCCGTACGCCCTGCCCCGACCAGTCGATGGCACGGACGGCGGTGCCGAGCCGCACCGGCAGATCCTGGCCGAGGCGGCGCACATAGGCGCCGAGGCCGCCGGCGATGAAGAGATTGTCCGAATATTCCATGCTCGGGAAATCATGCAGGCTCACTTCGTCCAGCGGCCGGCCCGAGACCAAGCCGTGGATGGCGGCAACGCGCTTTCCTTGAGGTCCCATGGGCGGCAGCGTCTTGGCCGCAGGCTGATCCTCACGCGCTTTCGCAGCGTGGGTCATCGCCCGGTCGGCCATGGCGAAAGCGCGGTCGAGGGCGGCGCGCGCGGCTCGGCTGCCCGGCCGGCCGCGGATGAAGAAATGTCCGTTCACGGGAGCCCGGCGTAAGGGTTCACCTCGCGTCCGCCCGAGCTTCACCAGCGGGTTGATCGGCCCCGCATGAAGCCAATGGGCGCCAAGATCGAGCGGATGGCCCTTGAACATACGTGTAACGGTGCGCCCGCCGATGCGATCCCGGGCCTCCAGCACCGTCACCGTCAATCCCGACGCCAGCAGGCGCCGTGCCGCGGCGATTCCGGCGCTCCCCGCGCCGATAATCGCCACGTCCGGATTCGTAGGCAGGCTCGTCGGTGTTGCATCTTCCATCGGCACGATGATCTCCACCCCTCGCTTTGCGGCGGGTTCGTTCATAAGTAAGGTCCGCCTCCTGCATCAAGGGATGCTGAATGAAGGACACGAACGACAGATGCTGATCCAATCGGTTTTCGCGGCGGCCCGCGAGATCTTCTCGCCCGCCCTGCGGCACATTCTCTGGAAATCGATCGGATTGACGGTGGCGCTGCTTGTCCTGGTCTGGCTCGGCCTGACCAAGCTGTTCGACATCTTCCTCACGAACCACGATCTGAGCGCCAGCTATCCGATCATCGACAGCTTCGCGTTTTTCCTGGCGGGCTTCGGCCTCTTCGTTGCGTTGATCTATCTGCTGCCGGCGATCTCCGCCATCGTGGCGGGCTATTTCCTCGACGACGTAGCCGAGGTGGTGGAACGCAAGGATTATCCCGCCGATCCGCCGGGACAGGCGCTGCCCTTCGGCAAGTCCCTTCTCTACGGTCTTCGCTTCGCCGGCCTGTCGCTGCTCGTGAACCTCATCGCCCTGCTCCTGTTCTTCATCCCCGGCATCAATATCGGCGTGTTCTTCGTCGCCAATGCCTATCTGCTCGGCCGGGAATATTTTGAACTGGCGGCGGGCCGCTTCTGGTCTGCGGACGAGGTGGCGCGCCTGCGCACCGAGCACCGAGGCACGGTGCTGGCGGCTGGTGCCGTCGTGGCGGGCCTCGTTCTCGTGCCGGTGCTGAACCTGATCACGCCGATCTTCGGCGCGACGCTGATGGTTCACCTGCACAAGAAGCTCGCGCAGAATTCGGCGAAGCGGATGCCGCTTCGCCGTGAAGAGCCCGCATCCATCGAAAAATATTGAAGGGCTTGCTTCTAAGCCCTTTAGAGCCTTGGACCCAAAAGTGGATGTGCACTTTTGGGATCCAATCCGATGCTCATTCCCTCAAAGCGCATCGTTCGGCGCAGAAAACCGGATCCACTTTTCCGCACGATGCGCTAGTGGCCCGTCGACGGCGCGTTGCGCTTGAGGTCGAACTGGCCGGTCTTGCGGAAGCGCAGGAGGTAGCTCGGCACGATCGCCTCGATGGTGGTGGGCGTGAGGCCGAGGCCCTGGAGCGTCCGGCCCTCGCGGATGGCGCTTTCCGAGACCACGTTGTCCGTCTCCAGCAGGATTGCCTGGTCGCGGGTGGTGACGATCTCGTCGGGCAGAAGGCCGAGCGTCAGCCAGTCGAGGGTTCCCAGGACGCTGCCTTGAGTCCGCGCCAGGGAGTTCGGCACCGGGATGATGATGCGCTTGCGTTCGGTGATCTCGAACACGAATTCCATCATCTGGCGCATGGTGCGGATCTCGGGTCCGCCGAGCTCATAAGTGCGCCCGCCCGGTACCGCGCCGTCCACCGCCCGCACGATGGCCTCGGCCACGTCGCCGGCATAGACCGGCTGGAAGCGGGTCTCGGCGCCCGGCAACGGCAGCACGGGGAGCATGCGCGCGAGCGTGGCGAAGCGGTTGAACGAGCTGTCGCCCGGCCCGAACATCAGCGAAGGACGCAGGATCGTCGCATCCGGCCGCGCCTCGAGCAGGGCCGTCTCGCCCTCGGCCTTGGTGCGGGCATAGGTCGATTCGGAACCCGCATCGGCCCCGATGGCCGAGACATGGGTGAAGGACACGGCCTTCCTGGCGAGCCGCGCGATCATGGCCGGCGCCTTGGCCTGGAGCGTGTCGAAGCGCTGGCGGCCGGTCTCCTGCAGGATGCCGACGAGGTTGACCACATGGTCCGCCCGCGCCACCGCATGGGCGATGGAATCCTCGTTGCGCAGGTTGGCATGGATCGGGTTGATCTGACCCACCTTGCCCAGGGGCAGGAAGTTCGCGAGGTTCGGCTGGCGGGTCGGCACGAGGACGCGATAGCCGCGCTCGGCCAGACGGCTCACCACGTAGCGGCCGAGAAAGCCCGATCCGCCGAAAACGGTGACGGTTTGTTGCTCAGGCGTGCGAAGGGCACCGATCATGAAACTCTCCTGCCCGGTGAAGGGCCCGTATGGAGCTTGGGGCGAAATTTAAAACGTCTCTAGTCAAACGCCGCCCCCCTGTGAAGAGGTGCGACAGCAAGAAACCGCATGGGACGCATTTTCGGCGATTGACGTGCCGCCAGAAGCACCGTAAACGAAGCCTCGCCGACAAGGCATGCCCAGGTGGCGGAATTGGTAGACGCACTGCTTTCAGGTAGCAGCGGGTAACACCGTGGAGGTTCGAGTCCTCTCCTGGGCACCATCTCTCTTAGAGAGTGTTGCTTTTTCAAGTACTTAGCTTCCCTAAAAGGTTCGATATCAAAACCTGGGGTGAAAACCTGGGGGACTTTGGGCTGCTTCTGTTCTTCGCAGAAGACATAGGAAGGGCCGCCTATAGGCGGCCTCTTATGAGATAGCAGGCAATCTTACGCGACTTCCGCCCCCGACTCAGTAAGCCCGATATCCGCATCGATAACGGCTTCATTCTGAGCCCGCCACGCCAGATACTGCTGATAGCCCTGCTCAGACGCGACGCTGCGCATATAATCACGACCGTACCGGTCGATCTCCCTTGGGGTTCGATGTCCTGTGATGGCCATTATCTGGTGAACAGAAAGGCCAACCATGATCAAACGGCAGACGCCAGCCTTGCGAAGGCCGTGAAGGGAAAATGGTCTTTTCATCCCAGTCTTCCCAATCAGCGTCTTGATGGCTTCCTGCATCATGTTGCCAAGGCTACCCTCAGCGTATGGTCGGTCCGGCTGCGTTGGGGTGAGCTTGTCATGCACAAGGTAAAACGTGTCGCCGAGAATGCCTGCCTCCTTGGCAGCCTCAAGCGAACGGCGAAGCTCTGGGAACAATGGAACATAGGCTGTGACTGGTTTCTTGTTGCGATTCTTGTGTTGGATGAATGACAACCGGTCATTGCCGTTCCGATCTTTTCCAAGAACAAGGCGTCCCAACAGGGGCAGGTCAGCGCGACGTTGTGTGGTGTAGTAGGCAAGATCGAACAGGAGCCGCTCCTTCGTCCCAAGTTTGAACTCTTCTTGGAACAAAGCGATCTCTTCGAGGCTCGGTGTCCGGTGGCCTTCCTCATTCTCGGCTTTGAACGGCTTGATGTCCCGAGCCCAATTTCGACCGCCCACGAGTCGCGTGTGGTTCTGGACCAGATGGGAGAGAACCGCGCTGATGAACTTGTGCCGGGTATTCGCCGCCGAAAAGTTGGTTTGGACCTCGCGCTCTTCCTTTTCTCTCTCGTCCATCACCTTCTTCCACTTCAGCTTCCGCTTCATGAGGATCAGCACGGATTCACCATTGAAGTCGGCAAGCGGACAGTCGCCGTACCGCAGATAGGGATATTTGGCGTGAGGCTCGTCCCAGGTGCTCTCCAAGACATTCCTCCGGTTGCGCTTGTCGCGCTTGGACATCGCACGGTAGGTCGGATCATTGGCAAAGTAATCCTGGCACGCCCACCGCCATGTGGCGGGGGCGGCAGGCTTCCGAAGATCGGGTTTACTCGCGTTAACCGGGCGGGACAGAACGGGCTGCCCCTGCTTAGCGGCAAGGAGTTCGGCGTCGAACTCGATGGATGGAAAGGTTGCGCGAATCCTGACCTTTCGCTGGCCAGGAGCCTCATAATAGACCACGACCTTGCCCCACTCAGTTGCGTACGCATTGGTATGAGCATGAGAACCGAGCTTCTTGTTGAGCTTCTCGGCTTCCTGCTTCGCCTTCTCATAGCGAGCCTTCTTGATCTTAGGATCGAGCTTCGGTCGGGCCATCATGCCGCCTTCTGATCAGCCCAGGGATTCTGGACACTATGAGTTTCTGCATTCTGACCACGGCGGGGCAGCCGGTCAAAATACTCGTCAAGCTCATAGACACACCAGACGACACGCCCGCCGATGATGCGCGGCTGGGGCATGCGACCGTCCGCAACCATCTGATCAAAGGTAGTCACGCCGACTCCAATGTGAGCCGCTGCATATTCCCTGGAGCGTCCACGCGTTGGATAAATGCGGGCATTCGAAACTTCCCCGCAGGGTTGAAAAGTAGACATTGCAATCACTGAAGAGCGCACCGGCCCAACGACCGGTGGACGGGAGATGGCTATCCCGTAGGCGCTCTGCGGTGTGTTGCTTGACCAACGCAGCATACATTGTGAACTCCTCTGCTAATCCCACTGTCTCAACTGCTCAATGGGTGCTCATAAAGCGGGGCGTCTATATGACGGCGCGTAAGGTTTGTCCAGCAGTGTTTTCACAGCATCAAGTATACACGAAATCGTTTTCGTTTGACGAACTATAGATTTGCTCCAAAGTATAACCCAATCAACTATACGGGCAAAAATTTTCGTTTGACGAAACTATACGGCGGGCGCTGATTCAAACAATTTTACTTCGAAAATAGCATTGACCAGAGTTTGAGGTCTGAGTAGATAGGGCCACAGTCGTTGGCCAATGACACTGGCTCTGGGGCTTCGGCACCATGAGCATTTTCCATCCCAAGCGCTTCGGCGTCTTGGAATGCCCCCTGGAGGGCTTCATCCCTCTAAGTCCACCACTCTCCCTACTTCGGCTTGGGAGAGTCTACGAGCGACCTGAGAAGTCGCAACCCTACCGCCTACTTCGGCTGGCGGTCCAACGGTGGCTGTCAATATGGCGGTCACCAGAGAAATGGGGGCGCTCCCACACTCTCACTATGAAAGCCGACCAGGATGAGCGAACGAAACAGCAAGGAAGAATGGGCTGAACGACTGAAGAGCAACCCGATCAGCCAGCAAATGGGCCTAATTCGTGAGGCCGCAGAGGAATTGGTGAAACCCAACGGAGTGTACCATGCACTTCTGGTCTCCGGACCTCCCGGCCTCGGTAAGAACCACACCTTTAATGCCATGTTCGCCAAGGCAGGAATTGTGCCGCGCACAGCCACGCCCGGTTCAAACCTGGGGCTAATCGAAGAGCTTTATGAGGCTCGCGATGGCATCGTCCTGTTTGACGAAGCCGATAAGGTTTGGGGCGGCGACACCATCAATACCCTCAAAAAGGCTCTCGACCCGGTTCCGGCGAACCGCTGGGTTCAGAACAACATCGTAGGCAAGCACAAGAAAGATGAGCCAAAAAACCATCTGACTGGGTTGCCGTTTCTGGTGCGCTGCAAGACTGTCTTTCTCACCAACAAAGACCTGAACAATCCGATGCAGTTTCCTACGCGAACGCGGGTTCACCTTCCGGCTGTTAGGAGCCGAATTCCGGTCTTCACCATCACCTTCGACATTATGGCGACCTGGGAATACACCTGTGGCCTCGCTATCGTCGAAGGGCTTCTGAAGAAGCACAAGCACTCCCTCGTCACAGCCAATCTTGCGTTAGACTACTTCACCCGCACCATGTGGGCCGTGAATGACGCCAGCCCGCGCCGGTTGGAAGAAATCGCGAAGACAATCCGTGCTCATCCCCAAAACTGGAAGGCAGTGCTCGATATGCGTCTTCCGCAGGGGAACTTGCGAGACGATGGGCCACTTCCGTCTGAAATCCCGCAGATTATCCTGCCGCCAAAAGCAGCGTGAGAATGGAGTTCGGTCAATCAGTGGGCTAACCCCACCGATGATGTAAGATCTGCCTGAGTGCGGCGATCACCTTCAGACAAGTCCAGCATCCGGCTCTGCCTTTGAACCGTTTGAGGGCGCTCCCGACGAACTCTCGCGAGAGACCAGGGTAGATCTAAAATCGTTCAAACAATTCCATGCGAGCTTCGATCTGCGATGGATGATATCCTGTCGCCTGTGGAACGTGCCACCCCGAACCAGGAGATCGCTTTCGAGAGGGATGACCCTGCCCATCCGACGATTTGGAGGCCCATGATGTCTTTACGGTTGGATTTTATCCGAAGACCGTCTTGGGAGGTTGTGCTCGACCTTCGTTGCTGGACAGTCGGGATCTATTGGGATGATGACTTGCTTGGGGTGGATCTTGGGCCATTGGGGCTCACGTGGTGTCCAGGAGACGACAGGTTCAAACGATTTCGTCGGTCGTGGATGGTGTTTGAGAAGCGTGTTGGCCGGATCAATCTGCACCTGGATGTAGACAGCTATAATTGGCGGCTCGGCTACGTCATGGCTGCCCCATGGGATCATGGGCTTTATTTGGGTCCGGCCAACTTGCAGATTGAGTATGATCGTTGGAATGACGAGAGCGCCTGATCATGGACCCGAAGAAGCCTGAGCACCCACCTGCATGGCAGGGCAAGATTGGCCTCGACTATCAGGAACAGATCCGGCGCGATTGGGATCATGAAGAAATCCCTTTTCGCCCCGGAGATCCGTCGTCAAAGGTCCTGATACGGTCTGGGACACCGAAGGTCGCGAGCACCTACTTGCTCAAGGCATGCAGGGCATAGTCACGGAGATCTGCCATGACCCAGAATGGCCCACCCATGTCCAAGTGGATTTCCCGGATCTCGGGCGGGTTTATGTCGGCTGGGACGGGCTCGCGCGAAACAAACCCTCAAACGAGATAAAGGATCACGAGCAGCAAAGCCGAGTTCGCTGACACCATCCACTTCAAACGATTTAGATCTCGAAGAACCCTGTCCATCGCTCTGCCCTGTGAAGCCGGGCTTGATCATACCCTGTTACGTGTTCACGCGTGAATCGACGCCATGCCGCCTGCTGAAATCGTTTGAAAACGCCTTCAACGAACTCTCGGGACGAGACTGCCGTCGCCAGTAACGCCGCTTTAGGCTCATGTAATAATGTGATATCGTGAGGCTTCGACGTAGGAGGTCGTTATGGATGAAGACCACTTCAACATGGCCGTGCGCAAGTTCCTAAAGGAAGTGGGAGTAACGTCGCAGCGAGAGATCGAGCGGATCGTACGCGAAGGAGCCGTCAAAGGAACGAGCCTGCGGCTTCGCATGACCCTGACTTCAGACGATGAGCCCGCGCTAAAGCATGAGGTCGAGACGACCATCGAACTCCGCTAACTCGTCCAATGCCGCCCTTCTGACCGCACCACCCGTGTGATGATTGAGTTTTCGAAGATCGGTGTCGTCTGCGCCGGGTGGAATGTCTTGGCCAAATCGTTTGAAAACGCTCCCGACGAACTCTCTGGGGAAGGGCTGGTGGTGCGGGCTCCCGTTCGGGCTGGCTGACTCGGCACCCGCGCTGCACACTTTTCATCAATTCTCTTGTCAACGACCAATCCAAACCGTTTTCGGCGCGAATTCTGTTCGCCTTGTCTCTCTCGTCACGAGGCCAACTCGTGTTGTCTCTTCTCCAACGAGTGGAACTCGTCATTGTCTCTGTGCTTTCGTTGTCTTCACGAGCGACGAGCGAAGCGAAAACCAATAAACACCAGACATAAAACGAGCAATGCCGAAATAAATACCTCGTATTCTCATTGTATATACAACTTTGTATTCTTCACTTTCTTAGTAATAAGACAATGAGAAAGAAATTGACGTTTTTTTGCATTGATAGTGTATAACCGTATTACAGCGAAGGGACACAAATTTCGAGCCCGCCGCTTCATATTGGAGATTTACTAATGACTACTCAAAAGAAGACTAAACCGGTCCTCACTCGTTGCCCGCGCCTGGAAGTGATCCAGTGCGCCCAGTTCCAACTCTTCGACAATGGCCCGACCCCCGGTAAGGGTAAGAGCCAGCACAACCTCAAGATCGAGATCTACACAGGTGGCCGTCTGGATCTGTTCCGTCCGTATTGGGCACGCACCGTGCCTCTGATCGCCCCAAAGAAAGTGATGGACTGGGCCAACGAGGAACTCGCCGCTGGTCGTATGAACGAAGAGACACACGGGTTTTACGTTCGGGCCTACGATGCTGCTATGAGTTATGCCGAACTGGACACCACCGAGTTCGCCAAGATGGGCCATATCGGCGCGAAGAGTGAGAGCAACCTTCGCTACACCGGACAGTCCGTCCTGATGGTCAAAGAGAAGAATGGACCCATCCAGTGCGTCGTCTATGCAGATGGTGAGATGTTCGGCACAGATGTCTTTCTCTACGACAAGTTCTGGCGTCGTGGGGGCAAGCGTCGAAAGTTCTTCGGCTTCTACGATCCGAACAAGATGTACGAGCGGATGAAACAGGAGCAAAAAATGGAGGCAGATGCTGCTGCGCAAACCGCTCTCCGTGGCTCGAATACCTCCTCCGTCGTTGCGAACCCATATGCAGGTTACGCCGCCAGGAGCCCGTTTTAATGACCAAGATCTCTTCCAACTATCTTGCGAGCAACATGGGCCGGAGGCTGGGCAATGGCTGCTAATGGGCCTCTCGCACTGAAATTCGAAGACTATAGGCGGCTCCACCCAAATCGGACCGTTGTTTGTGTCATCCCATGGGAAAGGATCGAATCCGAAGAGAACACGATCTATGGAATCCTCGCCTCGGCGAACTATCCGCTGCTCGGCATCATCAGCCTTGGTGATGTCGCGCTAAAAGCAGTGGTTAGTGAACTGCATGAAGTTGCTCTGGCCGAAGAGAATCGGGACCTTCTGCTGTTCGAGGAGGTTCAGACGAGCGATGAAAATGGGTACTATGTAGGCTTCGTCTTCGCAACTGATGCGAAGGCGATGCGCTTCAAGCTCGCCCACCCATACTGATACGAACGGCCTGGGGATGAACTCCAGGTCGTTCCTCCTCATCCGATGGCCGTGTGTTTGATCACGATGCGCAGACCCCTATTCTGATAACGTCAGGAGGAGGGCGAAAATCGTTTGAAACGCCATCGGTTCATTTCGTCTACAGAAGATCCTGCCATTCTTCCCGAGGGTTCTGGCAGTCCGTAGCTTGAGTAAGCTCCGCGAATGCCGTTTGATACGACTCCTATGATCGACCCTCGCCAGCAAATCACTGATCTCGAAGCTGAGATCGACACCTTGTCCGATGTCGCTGAGCAGTGTCGGAAGAGCATGATCGTCGCGAAGGTTGCGATTGGTGTAGGTATCCTTCTGTTCGCGGCGTCGGTTCTCGGCGTAATTCGATCCGATGCCATCGTTCTCGTCTTCGGGATCGCTGCCGCGCTGGCTGGAACAGTTTTCTATGGATCGAGCCGGAGCAGCCATGAGGGGATCTCGGCGAAGATCCGAGCCTATGAAGTTCGTCGGGCCGCGATGATCGACGGAATGGATCTTCGGACGACCCAAAATTAGTTTTGGCCAAGAACTGGGCGCTCGGCGACTGATCCAGAAGGGCTGGACGCTTCAGCAGGGATGATGACCAGGAGCAGGATCTCGGACGCCGAGGCTGTGACTTATTACATCACGTCATCGCTGTGCAATGATCTCAGATCCACGGCTATTCATCGCTCTTGCAAGTCTCTCAAGACCAACTCTGAGCCTCTCCATATGGTCTTCTGGGGTTGGATATGCTTTGGCAAGCCGCATAAGGCCCAGTCTGAGCTTCTCCATCTGCTGTTCGCGTGTCGGAGCCTGTAGCTCAGGCGGCGGGAAAATCATGATGGGAGGAATCGGAGGAACGGGCAGATCCAAGGTTGGAGAGGAGGAAGGTGAGGGGACTTGGGCCACCACAATGGGTTTAGACGGTGCAGCCTGTCGTTTGGCGGCAGCTTTTCGTGGTGCGCTCTTGCGGACGATACGCTGGGGCTTTGTGGTTTTCTTAGAGATGCGGGATTTAGTCTTTGCCTCTGCGGAGATGCCAAAGCTTGTCTGGCTGAAGTCAGGTGCGGACCACCCGAGCACGAGCACGATGGCAAAAACCGGCGCGTACTTTGTTCGCATGAGTACCCCCACAGCAGACTGCGGTCGCTACCAACACTTGGCAAGGAGAGGGATCTCGTCCTGTCTTATTACGCCAGCCGAATACATGAGCCAGTATTCGATCATGCTCGTGAATTCATAGGCGAGAAAATTCTGGAAAGTCCATGCGGTATTATTGTGTAATGCCTTTGGGGTATTGCCTGCATGGTGAGATGGCGCAGACCATATTCTTCAATCCATGGTGAGCGAGCGGGCTTCGGGTTGCGATAGTTGGTCCAGACCCATGTGGATCATCATCGACTGGTTGAGGTAATCGGGTGGGAGGCAGCGAAAAACCCGATATCCGCAGGTGCTGAAAAAGGTCGAGCATGCTCCCGAGCAGTACGGTGATTGGGATGACGACGATGAGAGGGCGACGCCTGAGCCGTCCTGTTGGAGTGATCGCCAGCCCCGCTGATGTAACCCGGTCTTAAGGGGGCTCGTATTCCATTCAGTCCAGCCGACTGGGACTGATCCTCACCAGAGCCGTCGCGAGCCCAGGTTACACCAGGAGGACCTTATGCTGAGCCAGAGCGAGGATGCCGCGCTGCTGCTGGGCCGTGTGGGTCACGGCACTTTTCCTGCCTTCTGGCTTCAGTATCGCCGACATGGCTCATCATACATCAAACTTTCAAAAGCGGGTTGGCTGACCGGAACTGCCACCGCGTTCCTGATTGCCTTACTCCTCGCCGGACCTCCCGCTGATGCAGACGAGTTCGATCCGCTCGCAGTCTATAGCGAAGCGCGACCTCTGAATGATCGATGGCAGGCATGTGCGGCTTTGTTTGTAAGGCGTCGGCTCCAATCTCAGCAGACCTCCGAGGCTCTTGCAGAGGACGCTTTAGACAGTTGTCGGGCCGAGCAAAACAGGCTGCGTCGCTTCCTTGTTGATAAAATCGGGAGGAGGGCGGCAGAGAACGTGGTCACTCTGCTGCGCGAGAAATACCAGTCGGACCTGACTGCCGTCATCAATGAGCTTCGGACCCGTGATTAGCTTTCGCTCGGGCATTAACGGATGAATTGGACCATCAGCCCCCGCAAGTCATTCCCGCAGCTTCGTCCAGCGGCGTTTCATGTTCCCGCCTCGAGCAGGCGACACAGGATCTTTCAGCCGGTCTTCAAACCATTTCGAACCAGGGTCGGAGCCAGGACGCTCGGTGAACTGTCGGAAAACGGTTTGGGGAGGGCGGTCACAGGGAGGAAAATATCGGAAGCTCGCGGCGAGCCGGTAGTGGGCGGATTAATCTGCGCCCAATTATGCCCCTGCGGCTTTCCTCAGAGATCCAGGGGGATTTACCGCCGCTCTGCCCATGCAATCCGTTTTTAACGCTCCTCGTGTTCGATTTGGCTATTAATGATCTTCACTAAAGACCTGCAACGGAGAGACCTGCGTGCCGAAAGAAGCTGGTAATGAGCTCAGGCCGTTGCTGCAGGCGGCCGAACTCGCGGCGGGCCAGGCGGTGCAAGTCGGCG
>NZ_JBVVAK010000096.1:0-30856 GCF_055792825.1 Microvirga sp. GN3 | reverse complement strand
ATCGAAAGCGCACGATGCGAATGATCGGGTCATCTACAACGATAAGACCGGCTATCTCTATTACGATTCCGATGGCACAGGCGATGCTCCCATGAGGGCGATTGCGAAGCTGTCCAAGAACTTGAATATCACCCACAAGGACTTCTTTATCGTCTAAAACGGAACTTTGCTTACGACACTTATGGACCGATAGGCACTCACTGACCTGCATAACCGCCGCAACGGTGCTCGGATTTAGACGGCCGCTCTCGTATTGAGCCAGGATATCTTTCCGAGTGAGTTCTCACGCGCCCATCAGCGCCATGCTCATCAAGTCTGCTGTCCCTCACGTGAGAACGGGGCAGGACGCTGACATAGGGCTCGTTAGCGCCTCAAGTGGCGATCGGACGTCAAAATGACTCAGCAACATTATTGAGACGAATCACGGTGCTCTTAAACGCCTGACCTGACCGACACGCGGGTTTCAGAAGATGAGAACGGCGCCTGTCACTCTGAAGGGATTTGAGGTCATGCGAATGATCCGTCAGCATCACTGCATCCTAAGGCATCAGGGTGCGGCGGGCGAAATCCGTCTGTGAACGAGTTGTTTGGTCTTGGGCATGAGGAGGCCACTCCGGTAGGTGTGCTATGACCAACCTCAGTTACTGCAGCAGGGCCCGATCCATTTACCCGCCCTATCCGAGTTAGTGACAGCTCCCTGGAAGAGGCTGCCAGCTGGTTCGTCATATATTCGACGGACAGGATGATCCCTCCTCTCCAACCGCTGTGATATGGGAGCGCTAAGCGATTCCCGCGATAACAACACGCAGATGCGGCAGCACTGCAGACTGTGTCGGGGACTTCCTCGCGTGCGGTGGCGCACAGACCATCTGCCCTCATGACGAGTATAAAGTGACGAAAGTCGACATTCGTCAGGTCTCAGGTTTCGGAGATAACGCCAGATTTTGGTGACGGCCTGACCGATCAGGCGGCGGGTTGAGCTTGCGATGCAGGTTGGGAAGCACCGACCTCAATGCCGTCAGCGAACTTCACACCTTGGATCAGCTTTGGCAACTGGTTCGGGCCGTCAAGGCGTCGCCAGCCCGTCTGAGCACCCTCGACCAGCTTGAAGACCATCACCAACGCAGTCTGGTTCGACAGACAGCCCTTGGCGCGGATGGTTCGGTGCCGCACAGTTGCAAACGTACTTTCAATCGGATTGGTCGTTCGCAGGTGCTTCCAATGCTCGGCCGGGAAGTCATAGAAGGCCAGGAGCACATCGCGATCCTTGACCAGGCAGTCCACCGCTTTCTCATACTTGATGCGGTACGTTTCTATGAAGGCGTCGAAGGCCGCATCAGCGTCCTTCTTGGTCTCGGCCATCCAGATCGCCTGAAGCGCCGTTTTGGCCTTGGCGTGAAGGCTCTTCGGCAGCCTGTTGAGAACATTGGCTGTCTTGTGCACCCAGCACCGCTGTTCGCACGTTGTCGGCCAGACTTCGCCCAATGCCTTCCAGAAGCCCAGAGCCCCATCGGCGACCGCAAGTTCCGGTGCAACCGCCAATCCCCGCCGTCTCAGGTCCAGCAGCAGGTCGCGCCAGGAGTGGGCGCTCTCGCGCAGGCCGTCAGTAAAGCCCACCAACTCCTTTTTGCCTTCCGGCGTCGCCCCGATCAGGACCAGGATGCACTGCGCCTGATCTTCAAGGCGTGCTTCCAGATGGATACCGTCCGCCCATAGATAGACATAGCGCTTGGCCGACAGATCGCGCTTCTGCCAGCGGGCATGGTCCTCGCTCCAGACCTGCTTCAGGCGGGCAATGGTGGAGGCCGATAGCCCGGGCGCATCCTTGCCCACCAAGGCCGAGAGCGCTTCGGCAAAGTCGCCGGTGGAGATACCCTTGAGGTACAGGATCGGGATGAGCACCTCTAGGCTCTTCGAGCGCCGGGCATAGGGCGGCAGGATCGCGGGCCTGAAGCGGACCCGCTCGGCGGGGGCTACCTGACGGTCGCGCACCCGGGGCTGGCGCACGCCGACCGGACCAATGCCGGTCAACACCTCACGGAGCGGCAGATAGCCGTGGCGCACGAGGCGCTGAAGGCCATTCTCGGTCTTGAGCGTGGCGTGCTGGGCAAGGAAATCGGCGACTTCGGCCTCAATGGCTTGGGCCAGTAAGGCGCGGGCGCCCTCGCGCAGAATGTCGGTCAGAGAGTCAGTAAAGCTCCCTGGCTGGGCGAGCTTGAAGACGTTATGATCGGACAAGGCGTATCACTCCTTTGGTGGAGAAGTGGAGGCTCGAACACCCCCACGATACGCCGCCTCATCCCGTCATGCCGTCCCCAACTTCCGGCGATACCTCGGTTTCGCCTGAGCCATTTGAAGCGGGAGCTCCGGCGGTGCGCTGGCTCGGATCCGCCCACAGGCAAGCGCCTAGCCGGGAGAAGGCGTACCGGAGATGAATGCCATGCGCGCATCCCTGCCCATCCTCACACTTGGTCTTGCCGCGACGCTTGCTGCCTGCCAAGCAAAGCCCCAGGAAGCGGTAAAATCTGATCGCCCGGTCTTGGTGCAGGCGGTGGCTTTTGAGCCTCAGGCTCCGGAACGGACCTTTGTCGCGACCATCCGGCTCCGTGTCGAAAGCGATCTCGGCTTCCGCGTTGCCGGGAAGGTGGCCAGGCGTCTTGTCTCCGTTGGCGACACGGTCAAGGCAGGTCAGGCGCTGGCCGCCCTCGACGCGACCGATCTGCGCCTTCAGCGGGAGCAGGCGGAAGCTGAGATGAAAGCTGCGACCGCGGCGCTCCTGCAGGCTGAGTCCGAACTCCGGCGCATCCTCACCCTGAGGGGACAGGGCTGGTCCACGACGGCAACCTACGACCGCCAGCAAGCCATTACCGAGGACGCGCGAGGCCGCCTGGCCCGCGCCGAGCGCGCCCTATTGCTAGCTGAGAATGCTTTCTCGTATGCAACCCTGACCGCCGATTTGGACGGTGTTGTTACCGCCACGCAGATCGAGCCGGGGCAGGTGGTCGACACCGACAAGGTCGCCATCCGCATCGCCCGCTTGTCGGAGAAGGAAGCTGCGATCGCGATTCCGGAAGCTCAGATCGCTGCGGTCCGAACCGGCACCGCCTCCATTGCTCTCTGGTCAAACCCGGACAAGCGCTATCAGGCGACTCTGCGCGAGCTTTCGCCCTCGGCCGACCCGGCTACCCGCACGTATCAGGCCCGATTCTCGATCCTGAGCGCCGAGGAAACGGTTCAGTTCGGCATGACGGCGACGGTTACGATCGGTGAGGCAGGAACTACGGAAGTTGCGCGCCTGCCTCTCTCGTCACTCCACAACCAGGGCGGAGGCCCGGCCGTTTGGGTGGTCGGCACGGATGGACGACCGGCTCTGCGGCCAGTCACGGTCGCGGCCTACCAGTCCCACGATGTGCTCGTCACTAAAGGAGTGAGCGACGGCGATCGTGTGGTCATCCTAGGGGTCCAGAAGCTCGATCCAGGCCAGCGGGTCCGAATCGTCGAGACGCTGCAGTTCTAAACCTTCGGAGCCAGCCATGAAGCAGTTCAACCTGTCTCAATGGGCCGTGCACCATCCGGCACTCATCCTGTTCCTCATCGTCGCGATCAGCTTCGGCGGGCTACTCTCTTTCCGCTCGCTCGGGCGCGCGGAAGATCCGAACTTCACCATCAAGAACGTGATCGTGACGGCGATTTGGCCGGGCGCAACGGCGCAGGAGATGCAGGACCAGGTTGCGGATACCATCGAGAAGAAGCTGCAGGAGCTGCCATGGCTTGACGAGGTTGTCACCTACAGCAAGCCAGCCTTTGTGGCGATGAATATCGGCCTTCGCGACAACACTCCAGCTCGGGACGTGCCGCAGCTCTTCTATCAATTGCGTAAGAAGCTTGACGACATCCGAGGCCAACTGCCTAGCGATCTGATCGGCCCCAATGTGAATGACGAGTATGGAGATGTCGATTCGCTCCTCTACATGCTGACCGGCGACGGCGCTGACTTCGCACAACTCAAGAAGGTCGCCGAGGGACTGCGTCAGCAACTCCTGAAAGTCCCTGGGGTCACGAAGGTCAACCTTTATGGCGTGCAGGAAGAGCGCATCTATGTTGAGTTCAGCCACGCCAAGCTGGCCACCTTGGGCATACCGCCACAGGCTCTGTTCGAGTCGCTGCAGAGGCAGAATGCCGTTGTTCCCGCTGGCATAGTCGAGACAAGAGCCCAGCGGATCCCCGTGCGCGTGACGGGCGCGCTTGACGGGGCGAAGGCCGTAGCCGAAACCCCGGTCGAGGCGGATGGGCGCGTGTTCCGCCTCGGGGACATCGCGACGATCACCCGTGGCTTCGAAGACCCATCCGACTTTCTGGTGCGCCAGCGCGGCCATCCTGCGATCGGTCTCGGAGTTGTCATGGCCAAGGGGGCGAACATTCTCGCCTTCGGCCACGATGTGAATGCCGCCAAGGACGCCTTCATGCGGGCGGTGCCGCAGGGCATCGACATCGAGCAGGTCGCCGACCAGCCGCAGGTGGTTGATCACGCGATCACCGAGTTCGAGCACTCGTTCATCGAAGCCCTCGGAATCGTGCTCCTCGTCTCGTTCGTGTCGCTGGGCTGGCGCACCGGCATCGTGGTGGCGCTCTCCGTCCCCCTTGTGCTCGCGATCACGTTTGCTGTGATGAGCGTCCTCGGCCTCGACCTCCACCGCATCACCCTGGGTGCTCTGATCATAGCCCTCGGCCTGCTGGTCGACGATGCGATCATCGCCGTCGAGATGATGATGGTGAAGATCGAGCAGGGCTGGGACCGTATGCGCGCAGCGGCTTTCGCTTGGACCTCGACAGCTTTTCCGATGCTCACCGGAACGCTGGTGACCGCAGCGGGCTTCCTCCCGGTCGGCTTCGCCAATTCGGCAGTCGGAGAATATGCCGGCGGCATCTTCTGGGTCGTCGCAATCGCCCTGATCGCATCCTGGTTGGTGGCGGTGATATTCACCCCCTACATAGGGGTCAAGCTTCTACCGGGGACGCTCGCCCAGCACGCGAACCCGCACGAGATTTACGAGACCCGTATATACCGTGGCCTGCGCCGGATTGTGCAGGCCTGCGTTCACCGGCGGGGACTTACGGTATTGGCTACGATCGGCATCTTCGTGACTTCGATCGTTGCCTTCGGCCGGGTTCAACAGCAGTTCTTCCCATTATCCGAACGGCCCGAGCTTTTCTTTCAGATGCGTCTGCCCGAAGGCACGGCGATCGGCGTCACAGCCGAGACGGCCCGACAGGCGGAGGCAATCCTCGGCGACGATCCCGATATCCTCACGCATACGACCTATATCGGTCAGGGCTCCCCACGATTCTGGCTCGGCCTCAACCCTCAGCTCCCCAACGAAGCCTTCGCAGAGATCGTGATAGTCGCCAAGGACGTGCCGGCGCGCGAGCGTGTCAAGGCACGCATCGAAGAGGTAGTGGCACAGGGCGCCCTCGCCGCGGCGCGGGTACGAGTCGACCGCTTTAATTTCGGGCCGCCTGTCGGCTTCCCGGTTCAGTTCCGCGTCATCGGCCCGGACGCGATGACAGTGCGCCAGATTGCATCCGAGGTCCGCGACGTCATGCGGACCAACCCCAACGTGGTCGATCCCCATCTTGAGTGGAACGAGTTGGTCCCATCAGTGTGGCTGGTGGTCGATCAGGAGCGTGCCCGCGCGCTCGGGCTAGATCCGAAGACCGTATCGCAGTCCCTGCAGACGCTTCTGTCTGGCACCCCCATTACCACCGTTCGTGACGGCACCGAACGGGTGGAGGTCGTCGCCCGGACAGTAGAGCAGGAACGCCTGGATCTCGGTGGCATTGGCGACCTTACAATTGTGTCCCGCAACGGGCTCGCGGTGCCGCTCGCCCAAGTCGGACGTATCGAGTATGCCCATGAGGAGCCGATCCTTTGGCGGCGTAACCGCGATCTATCGATCACAGTTCGAGCCGACGTGGTCGATGGCGTCCAGCCGCCGGATGCGACGAGCCAGATCTGGCCGACACTAGCCGGGATCCGTGACCGGCTTGAGCCCGGCTATCGTTTCGAGATCGGCGGTGCAGTGGAGGAGTCGGCGAAAGGCAATGCGTCCATCTATGCGCTGTTCCCGCTGATGATTGGAGTGATGCTGACGCTGCTGATGATCCAGCTTCAGAGCTTCTCGCGTCTGCTCCTGGTTTTCCTGACCGCGCCGCTTGGCCTGATCGGCGCGGCGCTCGCACTCAACTTGGCGAGCCGGCCCTTCGGCTTCGTGGCGCTGCTCGGCTTGATCGCGCTGGCCGGCATGATCATGCGCAACACCGTAATCCTGGTCGATCAGATCGAGATGGACGTGGCGCAGGGTGCAACCCGGCGCGAGGCCATCGTCGAAGCAACGGTACGTCGGGCGCGCCCGGTGGTGCTCACCGGACTGGCGGCGATCCTGGCGATGATCCCGCTCTCCTCGTCGGCGTTCTGGGGGCCTATGGCCGTCACCATCATGGGAGGTCTGTTTGTCGCTACCTTCCTGACCCTGCTCTTCCTGCCGGCGCTCTATGCGCTGTGGTTCCGCAACCACCTCGACGAGCGTGGCGCCGGAAACCGCTCGGCCGAGGAATCTGGGATGGGTCGATCAGAAGAATTGGATAGGCAGCCCTCGCTGCCGATTGCCGCTGAGTAGGCTCGCTGCGAGGATGGGAGCCGTGCACTAAGCCATTCATTGACGAATGATGAATTTTATCATAGGTTTAGTCCATGGATGCTGATGCTGTTCGCACTTCGGCTGAGCCTGACACCCGCTGTCGTATCGTCGAGACGGCCGAGCGGCTTTTCCGGCAGATCGGCTATCAGAAAACCACCGTAGCCGACATCGCGAAGGCGCTCCGAATGAGCCCGGCGAACGTGTACCGCTTTTACGACTCCAAGAAGGCGATTAACGAGGCGGTCGCCGAGCGCCTAATGCGCGAGGTCGAAGAGGCAATCGAAGCGATCGCACGTCAAAAAATTCCGGCGGCAGACCGGTTGCGAGACATGATCGCGACCATGCATCGGATGACTGCGGTCCTGTACACCGATGAATTGCGCATGCATGAAATGGTGGAGCGGGCGCTGAGCGAGAGCTGGCAGGTTGTCCACGGCCATCTTGAGCGAAAGAGCGCGATCTTCCAACGGGTCGTCGAGGAGGGGATCGCCGCCGGTGAGTTCACGTCCGCCGATCCGGTGGTGGCGTCGCGGTGCGTGCTGGTTGCCCTGATTCGCTTCTGTCATCCGGCACTCCTCGTGCAGTGCGCTGGAGAACCCGGCCCATCCTTGGATCAAATGACGGAGTTCGTGCTGGCCGGCTTGGGCTGCCGCACTGGATCGGCGGTAGAAGGCTGATCTTGCCACGATAGTCGTGGCCAAACCCGGGATTGATAGAGCCGGTCGATTGGCTGTTGCGTCAAAACGCTTCGGCAGGAGACTGCATCGCGGGTCCCAACGAGCCAGAGAGCACTACCATCATCAGTGAGCGCAATTTCGCCAATCGTCGACGAGGCGAAGCTCCCAAACCTGTGGGCGGTGTGTCTGGAGCCTCATAGGCTGGCGACGCGGGGCAAGTCCCGTTACAGTGCTAACAACACTTTTCAAAGCAAACTCTCATCTGATTACTCTGCTGGGGCGAAGCTCTCGCGATGTGTTTGGACCAAGTCAGCCTTCGTTGCCATAAATCCAATATAGATAAAGAGTGCGACCGAGATCATAGTCACGAGTTCCCCGCCAAGTAAAAGAGGCAAACCCAAACCCATGTGACCAAAGACGACGAGGGTAAGCCCAACCATCATTGCAGGAAGGCCGATGACGGCAGTCCAGAAATGGGTCCATGAAAGCCGGGTCCCGGCGGTGTGTGGAAAGAAACGATAGAACGAAGCGTAGAGAAAGAAGCCGACCCAACCAAGCAGATTCACATGCACATGCACAGGCCTAATCGTAAAATCTTGCAACAGGGACATAAATATACCCATGGAAACCCCCGTTCCGAGAAAGACGAGAGCCGCGCGCAAAAAGAGATTGGACAGATTGATCACAGCTTATTATCCTTCTAGAATGAAGCCATTACTTATAAAACAGGAGCACATAGTTGACATCAACTGGGAATAATGATTTTCATTCACGCGTACTACTTCTAATTGCCGTGATATATTATCCTGGAGGATGACCGAGGCAACTCTGATCGCAGAGGCCATCCGACCGACGGAGCATTGACCGTTCGTGAGCTTCGATCATCTGTTTGTTGATCTCAGCGTAATTCACGTCTCTGGTGCTGATACGGCCTATGTGCTCGGGTTGCCGGACCTGCTTGAAAGACCGTTACGCTGCATACGGTGACACCGTATTCGGCTCCTGCCCGAAAGCTCTCAATGCCGTGTTGGACTCGAGCACCGTCAGTTCAGTTCCACAGTCAGCGCAGGTACCGATCGAGGGAGCTGCAATCAGTTTCTTAGTCCCGCATGCCTCGCAGCCGCAAAGCGCTGGGATCAGCGTCTCTGCGACTCGCTCCGCAGCCGTTCTCAATGCCTCGCTTGTTTGTACGATATGATCGAACATTGTCATCTCCTCATGTCTGGTCCAACAGGGCGCGCCTTGATCAGCCTTGCACTAAGAAGACTTTCCTCGCTCGCCTCCTTGACAATGCGGCAGTTGTAGCGAGCATTTTCTTCCGTGGCTCTTATCGGAAGTTGTCTGTATTTTCCGGAAGTTTCCCGGCCAATTTCTGGGAGTTCACGGACAGGCGGGGTGATGCTGAACGACAGGAAACAGATTGCGGCAGTGATCAGGGACTACATCGCGCGTGAACGCATGTCGCGCGAGCAGTTCGCGTTCAAAACGAAGTTGGGCAAGTCGACAGTCGACAAACTGCTGACAGGACGCTTCTCCGATAAGACCCTATCGATCGTTGAGAGCCAGACGCAACTTTCCCTGCGACCTATAGTCGGTGGATCGTTCCGGTTACCGAACGACACGGCCCGTCACTCCCCTAAAGCCGCAGACTTGAAGCCCCTCGACAAGCCATCAATCGCTGTCTTGCCCTTTGTGAACATGGGCATGGATCCTGAGCAGGACTTTCTCGCGGACGGCATCTCCGAGGACATCATCACCGCCCTTGCACGTCTGCGCTGGCTGTTCGTCACCGCCCGGAACTCCACGTTTGTCTACAAGGGCACGGCCGTGGATATCCGACAGGTCGCGCATGATCTCGGGGTCCGTTACGTCTTGGAGGGTAGCGTCCGAACCGCCGGTTCGCGCATTCGTGTCACCGGTCAGCTTATTGATGCGACGTCAGGCAAGCATATCTGGGCCGAGAAGTATGACCGCGACATGCAGGACATCTTTGCCGTTCAAGATGACATTGCAGAGCGTGTCGTTGCTGCCGTAGAGCCGCACCTTTATGCCGAGGAAGGATTTCGCGCGTCAACGGAGCAACCGGACAGTATCGATGCCTGGGGGCTAGTGGTTCGGGCCATGACTCTTCTCAACAAGGTGGAGCGGACGCAGAATGAGGAGGCCCAGTTGCTCCTGCGGCGTGCCGTTAGTCTGGAGCCGCGTTATGCACGAGCCCATGCTCTCCTCAGCTGGGCCATTTGGTGGGCATGCATGTGCCTGTGGGCGCCTGACGTGGAGGCAGGTTACGAGCAGGCAGCCATTCACGCCCAGGATGCTCTTGCCCTCGATCCCAGCGAACCTTGGGCCAGAATGGTGTCTGGACTGGGCCTCAGCACGGCCGGCCAGCATCAGCGAGCATTGGCGGAACTCGAAACCGCGCTGATGCTCACCCCGAGCTTTGCACTTGGTCATACAGCGCTCGGCTGGGCACTCCTGAGAGTAGGCCGGTTCGAGGAGGCCATTGTCGAAACTGGGTGGGCATTGCGCATGAGCCCGCTCGACAGTTTCTCCGGGTTCTATACGACCACCCATGGCCTTGCCCTCTTGGGTGCGCGTCGATTCGAAGAGGCACTCCCTTTTCTCAGAGCATCCGTTTCCGGTTTCACAGACTATACCGGGCCCTTCAATACCCTGATTAGCTGCTGCGGCCATCTAGGGTTAATTGAAGAGGCTAAGGAGTTAATTGCTGTTCGAGACCGAATGGACCCGCCGCTGAGCCTGAGCTTAGTCCGCAGGCATCTGCACAAATTCGCGCACTGTGAGGTGTTCGTTGAGGGCCTTCGCAAGGCGGGCGTTCCTGAATAGGTATCATGAATTTCGCCTCCAGCGAAATACCATGACGAATTGCAGCATCGGCCTTGTCATGGGAACCTGACTCCAGCCGCAACCGAGGGCGCATTGGATCTTGTTATTCTGCTGAGGCCGCAATGCGCCATTGACGAGTCGCTTCTGTCCTGAATAGAGACCACCATCTCATCCAGATGCCACGTACCGGTCGGTTGAGGACGCAGTCGGCGCAGATTGCGGGTGAAAGCAGGTTCGAACTTATGGACCCGCCGCCGGACTGTCTCATAGGATAGATCCAGTCCGCGCTCGGCCAGGAATTCCTCTGCATCACGGTAGCTGAGAGTGAAGCGCAAGTAGAGCCAGACGGCCTACCGGATGACCTCGGGTGGAAACTGATGGCGAGCATAGGAGATCGGCTGCATTCCCTACCCACCCTACCGTGCATCAGCCTGCAGCCGTTTCCCGTAACAAGGCCAGGCTCTCCGGTAACATCATCCTGAAGAAAGGCGTCGTCCGCCCATCATGACAGACAAAGAAGAACACCTCCGAACGTGGGTTCGGAGGCGCATTTCTCAGGTTGCGGCGGACTAGATCCACCTCGCCGTCAAAATATGATGTCCTAGGTTCCGGAGCCACCGATGCAGGTTGCCGCGTTCTGCGGGGTGCAGACATCGAGACCGGTATAAGTCGGATCCTTCGGCGCAGGCTTACCGTCCTTCATGTCCTTCAGGAACAGCATGGTCTTGTAGCCCATCTCGAATGGACGCTGACCAACCTGTCCCTTGGAGAGTCCCGCCTTCATAAGGTCCATCTGGACCGGGAGCGTGTCGGCGACGACCAGCGCGAGCGAGCCGTTGTCGATGCGGTCCTTGTATTTTTCGGCAACCCGGCGATAGGCCTGCGGAATGAACTGCGGGAAACCACCCGTCGGAATGAAGGCATCGAGTTGCGGGTTCTTGCCGAGAATGTCCTCCATCTGCTGAACGGCCCGCGGGAAGTCGTCATCCGTGTAGAGCGGGCAGCCGTCGATCTCGCGCCAACCGTTCTGGCCTGTCAGCTTCGTGCCTGGAGCCGCGCTCGACTTCGCTCCGGACAGCGTATCCCGGATCCCCTGCATGCGCTCGTTGTGGTTGGCCGCGGCTGCGCCGCCAGACTGGATGCAAATCGTTCCCCCCTGCGGCTTGAGCTGCTGGGCGAGCTTGGCGAGGTTCACGCCAATGTCATAGTTGTAGGTTCCGACATAGGCCGTGCGCAGGGCCTTATCCTTGTCGAGAAGGTCGGAGTCCCAGGTCAGAACCGGGATGCCGGCCTTCTTCGCGCCTTCGAGAGCTCTCGCCATCGCGGCTGCGTTCGAGGGGGAGACAGCGATGCCGTCAACTTTCTTCGTGATCAAGTCGTTGACGACCTGAACCTGCTCATCGCCGCCGCCATGTTCGCCGGGGCCGATATACATGCACTCGATTGCGCCGTTCGATTCCTTCTCGGCTTTCTTGCAACCGTCGCGGGCCTGATCGAAGAACGGGTTGTTCATGTTCTTAGGCACGAGTGCGAAGGTGTATTTCTTCCCCTGCGCCTGAGCGCCGGCGCCCAGCGCAAGGAGAGCGGCAGCCGCCACGCCTAAGGTTAGAATCCTCATTGATGTCCTCCTGTGGTTATGATCGCCCGGCATTGTGCTCAAGCCGAACGTTTGCCGCGGATCCGCTGGAGCAGAACCGCCAACACGATGAAGAGGCCGACAAAGGCGCCCTGCCAGTTGGCATCGACGCCTGCCATGAGAAGGGAGTTGCGAATGACTTCGATCAGTGCCGCACCGATAACGGCGCCGTAAGCGCCACCCTGACCGCCCATGAGATCGGCCCCGCCGATGACGGTCGATGCAATGACGCGCAGTTCATAGCCTTGTCCAAGAGCGTTGATGGCCGAACCCTGCCAGCCGACGATCAGGACGGATGCGAGCCCTGCCGTAAGGCCCGAGACGATGTAGGCCTGCAGCTTCACGCGCCGGACCGGAACGCCGGTCAGACGGGCGGCATCCTCATTGCTGCCAATGGCGTAGAGATAGTTGCCCCAGGCCGTGAAGTTGAAAATAAAGCCAAAGGTGAGTGCCAGGATCGCCAACACCCAGACGGGATTGGCGATGCCGAGAATCGAGTCACCCCCGATAGCGTTGAACGTCTCTCCCCATGGCCCGAATTCATAGATCATCCTGTTCTCGGACAAAACGATTGCGAGAGATCTGGCTGCCGAGAGCATGCCCAGTGTGACGACGAAGGCTGGAAGCCCGACATAGGCGACGAGAAAACCGTTCACCGCTCCTGCGGCCGCGCCTGTGAGAAGTCCTGCCAGGATCGCAACGGCCCAGTGATACTCGGCCTGGAGGATGAGGCCGCAGACCACGCCCACGAGACCCATCAAAGAGCCGACGGATAGATCGATGCCGCCAGTGAGGATCACGGCCGTCATGCCGACGGCCATGATACCGATGAAGGCGAAATTGCGAGTGATGTTGAAGAAGTTGTCGGACGTGGCAAAAGCATCGGGCTGATCCCACGCCATGACGGCACAGATGATGATGAGCGCAATCGTGACCCAGAAGGGCTGGCTTGAGAGCAGCCTTTGACCAAGGCTCCGTTCCTTGAGGCCCGTAATATCCTCAATCGCGACGCTGCTCTGGAGGGGGCGAGTGGGAACGGTCGTCATAGGTCCTCGGGGTTATACTGCGTGAATGGCTCCTGTGATGAGGCCGGTGACCTCTTCAGGAGAGGTTTTGTCGACAGGTTTGTCTGCGACCTTCGTGCCTCTGCGGATGACAGCGATACGATCGCAAACGGCGAACACGTCCGGCATGCGATGGCTGATCAGCATGACAGCGATGCCTTTGTCCCTCAGACGCCGAATCAGATCGAGCACCTCGGCAACCTGCCGCACGCTGATCGCCGCCGTCGGCTCGTCCATGAGCACGATGCGCGCGTCCGACAGGCGCGTTCGTGCGATGGCCACGGCCTGGCGCTGGCCGCCCGACATCTGCTTGACCAGATCGCGGGGGCGCGTCTCCGATTTCAGCTCTTTGAACAGCCCGGCGACGCGAGCATACATGGCCGGATAATCGAGGATCTTGAGCGGCCCGATCTGGCGCTTCAATTCCCGGCCGAGGAAAACGTTGGCAGCGGCCGTGAGATTGTCGCACAGGGCGAGGTCCTGATACACGACCTCGATGCCCTCGGCACGGGCATCGACCGGTTTATGGAAGTGCTTGACCTGACCCTCTATCCGAATCTCGCCCTCAGAGGGGCGGAAATTCCCGGCAATAACCCGCACGAGAGTGGATTTGCCGGCGCCGTTGTCGCCCATGAGGCCAACCACCTCGCCGGCATCGACGGAGAGATCGATGCCTTTCAATGCCTCGATGGCACCGAAATGCTTGGCAATACCCTGAAGCTCGAGGAGCGCCATACATCCTCCCTCGATCGGTTCTCAACGCGAACCGGGCTGCCTTTTCGGCATCTCTTCAGCGGAGGATTGCAGTTCTGTTGGGAACGGTAAAGCCCTTTCGTCAGCGGCCCATGGCACGACAGGATATAGCTTAGTTCTCTAATACTTAATTCCCAACGATTTCGGCCACGCAGTTTCCCTTGTGCCGGAGGCGGAGAATGCTCCTAGCGCATCCTGCCGAACCGAAGGGCCGCGCCGAACGGTGCGCCCGCTCAGAGAAAGAGCATCGGCCTGCCGTCACCTCCGCGGGCACCGACCGTCGATGCGATGCGGCTTGTGGGGGCTTCACGGATATCGGTCAGACCCAGCCGCCATCGACGATATATTGCTGGTTGGTGCAGGCCGAGGCCTCGTCCGAGGCAAGGAAGACCGTGAACCTTGCGATCTCGTCCGGGACGAGCTTCCGCTTCAGGCACTGACGCTGCAGCAATTCCCGCTCGCTTTCTGGTGTCAGCCATTTTTCGATCTGGCGTTGCGTCATGATCCAGCCCGGCGCGATGGCGTTCACGCGAATATTGTAGGGACCGTAGTCGCGGGCGAGCGAGCGGGTGAGCCCAAGGACAGCGGATTTGGCCGCCGTGTAAGCGGCCATGCCGCCTTGGCCCGCCATCCAGGAGACCGACCCAAAATTGATGATGACGCCGCTGTTCGCGGCCTGCATATCCGGCAGGACGGCCTGGGCGGCGAAGAACTGATGTTTGAGGTTTACGGCAATGCGGTCGTCCCAGTACTCGGGCGTGACCTCCGGCGTGGGGTGGCGTTCGTCGTGAGCCGCATTGTTGATGAGGATCTGAATGGCACCCAGTCCATTCCTGATCCGGCCGATCGCGGCGCGCAGGGCTACGATGTCGGTCAGGTCGGCATATTCGAAGTGCACGTCGAGGCCTCGATCCGTCAACTCGCGGATGAGCCGCTCCGATCCGTCACGGGCAATATCGATGAAGGCAACCCTGCATTTCTGCTCGGCGAAGCGGCGAACGATCGCTTCGCCGATGCCGGAACCGCCGCCGGTGACGAGGACGACCTTGCCCTCCAAGTCGGTATATATCGCAGCCATCCGATCCTTCCGCTTTTCGGCCGACAGACCCTTCCCGACTGAGTATCTGGCGGAGTTTTTCGGACGTGCAAGCATGATCCAGGAAAAAGGACGCTGCGTGTCGGGTTGCGACGCGATGCCAATCCTGCCCCGGCTTCGAGGACGAGCCCATGCAGCCTACGTTCCATATCGGACAGCATGAAGCCGACCAGCTGGCCATGCTTGTCGGCAGCCCGAAACAAGTACTAGGAGGCAAAGCGATGACCTTGATATGAACGGATCCGCTTCGCCATCTCCGGAGGGTAGCGCTGCACCCACCGAAAGATCGTGGATGGGTCGACCTCGACGCCCAGCACCTGCATCATCTCGGCGAGATCGCAGTAGCTGATCCCGTACTTGCAGTACCGGCGCACGCACAACAGAGTGATCTCGACTGGAAAGCGGCGGCGCTTGAACAGAGACAACCGGGCAATTCCTTGGCTGGCCCCCTCTCCTAGGCTGCCAAGGTCAATACAACAGCCCCCTTGAACATCCTCGCCAAGTTCGTTCCTGAATCCGGTCAGATAGCATTTTCGATTGCAAGACTCGAGAGCGGGTCGGCGGTCTTCACGTTCTTCGTTATCACGTACGTGAAATACCGCTCGATCCCGAGATCAAGCCGCAACAGTTTGTCGATCAACCTCTGATAGGCATCGATGTCTTCGGATACGATCTTGAGAATATAATCGACACCGCCGCCGGTCGCGTCACAGGAGATGATCGCAGGCTCCTTGAGAATCGCCTCCTCGAAGCGGTCGAAATCGGACTGCTGATGGCTCCTCAGCATGATTTCTACGAGGACGGCGGTTCGGCGGGCCAATTTGTCCGTATTGATGCGCGCCGTATACCCGGCAATCACCCCACTCTTCTCTAGGCGGCTCAGGCGCTCCCAGCATGCCGTGGGAGACAGATTGACAGCCTCAGCGAGCCGAATCTTGGTCATCCGGCCGTCCCTCTGGAGCGCGGCAAGGATCTTCAAGTCAATTTTGTCGAGTTTCATGGCTATCTCGAAGTTCCAGCACAATGTAAGGCTTATCCATTACAATCGTTCGAGACAATCCCATGCGCGAGCTGCCTCGCCCCCTTGATGACCAAGACGCCTTTATCCAACCCGAGGAAACGCGGATTGCGGACTGGCGCCCCACACTGACCAAGCGGAAGGGTGTCACGAAGCACAAGCTCCTGACCGAACGGATCATCGCGGATATCGATGCGGATATCCTACCGGCGCATGCGCGCATGCCGACGCACCGGGACCTTGCCCGGCAGCTCGGGGTGTCTGTACAGACAGTGAGCCTCAGCTATCGGGAGGCCGAGCGGCGCGGCTATCTGCGTGGAGAGGTCGGCCGAGGCACCTTCGTCCGCAGTCGGGTTACGGAGAAGGCCGACCGCTTCATGCTTGATCGGGATCCCGGCGAGACCGTCGATCTCTCCATTATCCGGGCGGTCTACACCGAAGCGCACGAAGACGCGTCCCGCACCGTCATGAGGCGCCTTGCCCAGAGCGACAACAGCGCCTTCATGCGCCCCTGCCGGCCCATTGCGGGGCTGGAGCGCCACCGGGCGGCGGCACAGGTCTGGTTGAGAGGCCTCGGTGCGGAGGCGGCGACGGATCGCATCCTGATCACGAACGGCGCCGCCCACGGCCTGTTTCTGGCGGTCGCAGCCATCGTCCAGCCTGGCGAGATCGTTCTCACGGAGAATCTGACGGACCATGGCATCATCGGCCTTGCCAATGTCCTGGGCTTTACCCTGCGCGGCCTCCCAACCGACCACGAAGGCATTCTCGTGGAAGCCTTCGAGGAGGTCTGCGCTGCCGGCGGGGTGACCGCTCTGGTGCTCATCCCCTCGCTGGGCAATCCGACCAGCCATGTGATGGGCGCCGAGCGGCGGCGCGCCATCGCGGAGATTGCCCGTCGCTACGGCATCTATGTCGTGGAGGACGAAGTCTATAAGCCGCTGCTGGAGACTCCGCTTCCATCCTTTACCGAATTGCTTCCCGACCTCGGCTTCTTCGTCACTAGCTTCACGAAATCGGTCCTGACGGGACTGCGTGTCGGATATCTCGTGGTGCCGCCGCAATACTCGATTCGCGTCGCAAGCATCATGCGCGTGACGAGTTGGAGCGCCACGAACCTTCCTGCCGAGATCGCGACCCTGTGGATCGAAGACGGCACGGCCCTGAATCTGATCGACCTGCAACGCCGGGAGGTGCGGGCGCGCCAAGCCATGGTGTCGGAGATCCTCGGAGCGCACATCGCCCGGACTCATCCCTTGTCTCTCTGCGCTTGGCTGAAAGTGCCACCTCGCTGGACGGAAGAAGGACTCGTGCGTATGCTGGCTCAGAAGAACATCGCCGTGACCCCGGCCGATCCCTTCAAGGCAGCGGCAGACAGCACGGGCGGCATCCGCATCTGTATCGGCGGTCGTCTTTCCCACACCACCCTGAGCCGCTCGCTGCGGACGATTGCAGAGACCTTTGAACAGTTGCCGCCAGTCTTCGATACGAGTTCCATTGCATAAACTGCAGCCTCCTGAACAAGGCATCGGATGAACCGGGCCAGGATTGTTTCATGACAATATAATGATTGACATGAAAATTGACGCATCACACCATCGCTTTGTCCTGGCAAAATGTCAGCCGGCAAGGGGTGATGATGCAGTCAAGCCGCGCGCATTATCGAAGTCATGAAACTCGCCGCGTCGGTATGGGCGCAGCCTGCCAGGGCCGCTGCGCATGAGCTTGGTCGGCCTCGACAGCATCACGGCAGCCGCCAACCGGATTTCCGGTCATGTCCAGCGAACGCCTTTGGTCGAGTCTCCTAGCCTCTCAAGGCACTGCGGCGTTCCAGTCTTCCTCAAGCTCGAAAGCCACCAAACCACCGGCAGCTTCAAGCTCCGGGGCGCCACCAATGCAGTTTTGTCGCTCGGGAATAAGGCGCGTGCGCGGGGTCTCGTCACGGCGTCCACCGGCAACCACGGACGTGCCCTCGCCCATGCGGCCAAGGCGGAAGGTGTGCGGGCGGTCGTGTGCATGTCGGCCCTCGTGCCCTCGAACAAGGTCGAGGCCGTGCGGGCACTTGGCGCGGAGGTTCATATCGTGGGCCGCTCCCAGGACGACGCCCAGGACGAGGTCGATCGGCTGGTGCGCGAGGAGGGCCTGACGGCCATCCCGCCATTCGACCATCCAGACGTCATTGCCGGTCAGGGCACCATGGGCCTGGAGATCGCCGAGGATTGCCCGCAAGCCGAGTTGATCCTCGTGCCCCTCTCGGGCGGCGGCCTCGCGTCCGGCGTTGCAGCGGCAATCAAGGCCAAATTGCCCAGCGCCCGCGTGATCGGCGTGTCGATGGAGCGAGGAGCCGCCATGGAGGCGAGCCTGCGGGCGGGGCAGCCGGTGGCCGTGGAGGAATTCGAGACGCTGGCGGATTCCCTCGGCGGTGGCATCGGCCTTGCCAACCGCTACACGTTTCCCATGTGCCGCGACCTTCTGGACGGCACGATCCTGCTGACCGAGGACGAGATTGCGGCGGGCATCCGCCACGCCCATGCCGAAGAAGGCGAGGTGGTCGAAGGCGCTGGCGCGGTCGGCGTCGCTGCGCTGATCGCTCGCAAAGTGCCCTTGAACGGTCCGGTCGTTGCCGTGCTTTCGGGCCGCAATATCGACGAAGCCCGCCATCGCAGCCTCACGGGTGCGGATGGGCTCGCGACGGCGGGAGGTTCCTGATGGCCAAGATGGTCATTCTCACCGAACCCGATCTGCGCAGGATCGTCACCCTCGACGACAGCGCGGTCGCCTGCGTCGAGGATGCCTTCCTGGCGCTCGCCACCAAGCCTGTCGTCATGCCGCCGATCCTGCGTCTCGACATCGTGGAGAACCGGGGCGAGGTCGACGTGAAGAGCGCCTATGTGCCGGGCCTCGACGGCTTCGCCATCAAGGTCAGCCCTGGGTTCTTCGACAACCCGAAGATCGGCCTGCCGAGCGTCAATGGCCTCATGATGCTGCTCAGCACGAAGACCGGCCTCGTGGAGGCGCTGCTGCTCGACAACGGCTATCTCACGGATGTGCGCACCGCCGCCGCCGGAGCCGTCGCGGCGAAGTATCTGTCGCGGCAGGATTCCGAGAGCGCCGCCATCTTCGGCGCAGGCATCCAGGCGCGCCTGCAATTGCAGGCCCTGACCCTCGTCCGCCCGATCCGCCGCGCTATGATCTGGGCTCGCGACCCTGCCAAGGCCGAGGCCGCCGCGCGGGACGCATCCGCGACGCTAGGCATCCCGGTGGAAGCGACTTCCTTGCCTGAAGCCGCCTGTCGCGACGCGGACATCATCGTCACGACGACGCCTGCCGAGCAGCCGATCCTGAAGGCCGAGTGGGTCCGGCCCGGTCAGCACATCACGGCCATGGGCTCGGATTCCGAGCACAAGAACGAAATCGACCCAGCCCTGATCGCCCACACAACCTATGTGGCCGACAGCCTCGCGCAGACGCGCCGCCTCGGCGAGTTGCATCACGCCATCCGCCTCGGCCTGGTGCCAGCCGACAAGGTTTTCCCCGAACTCGGCCAGATTATCGCCGGGCAGACGGCAGGCCGGGAGCGCCAGGACACCATCACCCTGTGTGACCTTACGGGTACCGGCGTGCAGGACACGGCCATCGCCACTCTCACCCGCCGTCGCGCCGCGGAAGCCGGTGCGGGCAAGGCCATCGACACGCTAAAACCAACCGGAGAAACGCCCTGAGCGCGCCCAATCTCAATTTCAGCCGAGCGGAATATGCCGAGCGCCTCGCCAAGACGCGCAAGGCCATGGAGAAGGCCGGAATCGATCTTCTGATCGTCACCGACCCGTCCAACATGCATTGGCTGACGGGTTATGACGGCTGGTCCTTCTACGTCCACCAATGCGTGCTCGTGCCGCCGGACGGCGAGCCGATCTGGTACGGACGCGGCCAGGATGCCAATGGCGCCAAGCGCACGGCCTATCTGTCTCACGACAACATCATCGGCTACCCAGACCATTACGTGCAGTCCACGGAACGCCACCCGATGGACTACCTGTCCGGCATCATCGCCGAGCGCGGCTGGGACAAGGGCACCATCGCGGTCGAGATGGACAACTACTATTTCTCGGCGGCCGCCTACGCGTCATTGGCGAAGCATCTGCCGAATGCGAAGTTCAAGGATTCCCTATCGCTCGTGAACTGGCAGCGTGCCGTCAAGAGCCCGCAGGAAATCGAGTACATGAAGATCGCCGGGCGCATCGTGGAGAAGATGCACCAGCGCATCCTTGAGAAGGTCAAGCCCGGCATCCGCAAGAACGACCTCGTGGCCGAGATCTACGATGCCAGCCTGCGCGGCGTCGACAATTACGGCGGCGACTACGCCGCCATCGTGCCGCTCCTCCCCTCGGGCGAGGAAGCGTCGGCTCCGCATTTGACCTGGGACGACAAGCCCATGCGCAGCGGCGAAGGCACGTTCTTCGAGATCGCCGGCTGCTACAAGCGCTATCACTGCCCCCTGTCCCGCACGGTGTTCCTCGGCAAGCCCACGCAGGCGTTCCTCGACGCCGAGAAGGCAGTGCTGGAGGGTATGGAGGAAGGCCTTGCGGCCGCCAAGCCCGGCAATGCCTGCGAGGACATCGCCAATGCATTCTTCGCGGTGCTCAAGCGCTACGGAATCGTCAAGGACAACCGCACGGGCTATCCCATCGGTCTGAGCTACCCGCCGGATTGGGGCGAACGTACGATGAGCCTGCGCCCCGGCGACAAGACCGAGCTTCGGCCCGGCATGACGTTCCACTTCATGACAGGACTCTGGCTCGAGAACATGGGCCTGGAGATCACTGAGAGCATCGTCATCACCGACAGGGGTGTCGAGTGCCTGTCGAATGTGCCACGCAAGCTGTTCGTGAAGCCATGAATGCTATGACCGCGATTCAGCGCCCCTCCCCCATCGCGGCCAGCGTCGATTTCGATGCGGACGGCGTGCAACACGGCTTCCTGCGTCTGCCCTACAGCCGGGACGACTCGGCGTGGGGCTCGGTGATGATCCCGATCACGGTGGTGAAGCGCGGCGAAGGGCCGACGGCCCTTCTCACTGGCGCGAACCATGGCGACGAATATGAGGGGCCTATCGCCCTCTTCGATCTCGCCCGCACGCTGACGGCCGATCAGGTTCGGGGCCGGGTCATCATCGTGCCGGCCATGAACTATCCGGCCTTCCGCGCCGGGACACGCACGTCTCCCATCGACCGGGGCAACCTCAACCGCAGCTTTCCGGGCCGCCCGGATGGCACGGTGACGGAGAAGATCGCCGACTACTTCCAGCGCACCCTGCTGCCGTTGGCCGACATCGTGCTCGATTTCCACTCTGGCGGACGTACCCTGGACTTCCTGCCCTATGCAGCCGCCCATGAGTTGCCGAACAAGGACCAGGAAAAGCGCTGCTTCGATGCGGTCGCAGCCTTCGCGGCTCCCTATTCGATGCGAATGATCGAGATTGATGCCGTCGGCATGTACGACACGGCTGCCGAGGAAATGGGCAAGGTGTTCGTGACGACCGAACTTTCGGGCGGCGGCACCGCGTCGGCCAAGACAGCGCGAATTGCCAAGCGCGGCACCCTGAACGTGCTCAAGCATGCCGGGATCGTCTCCGGCGAACCGGAGACACAGCCCACACTCTGGCTCGACATGCCGTCAGCCGATTGCTTCCGCTTCGCGGAGGATGACGGCCTCGTGGAGCCTGTCGTGGATCTGGGCGATCCGGTGCGCAAGGGCGACGTGATCGCGCGCATCCATCCGGTGGGCCGCACCGGACAAGCGCCGATGGAATATCGCGCCGCTCTCGATGGCGTGCTCGCCGCCCGGCACTTCCCGGGCCTCGTGAAAACCGGCGACTGCCTCGCGGTGATCGCCACGGTGGAGGACTGACCACACTTGAAACACCGCCAGCGACAACGCTGTAAGCCGGATCAACCGGCACGCGGATCCATAGACCCAGAGGAGAAAACCAGATGAAGAAGACCATCCTTTCCGGCATCGCCGCTCTCGCTCTCGTGGCGGGCATCGGCGCCGCTCAGGCCCTCACTCTCGATGAGGTGAAGAGCAACGGCTATGTCCAGGGTGCGACGGCCAACGAGGTGCCTTACGGCTACATGAAGGAAGACGGCACCGCCGCCGGCATCGGCCCGGATGTAGCGATCGCCGTGTTCAAGAAGATGGGCATCAACGAAGTCAACTGGACCGTGACGCCCTTCGGCACGCTCATCCCCGGCCTCAAGGCCCGCCGCTTCGCCTTTGCGGCCGCCGAGCAGAACATCTCGCCGGAGCGATGCAAGCAGGTCTCCTTCACAGAACCGAACTCCAGCTACGGCGAAGGCCTGCTGGTGAAGAAGGGTAATCCGAAGAAGCTGACTACCTATGCGGATATCGCCAAGGATCCGTCCCTGAAGGTGGCCGTGGTATCGGGTGCCAACAACATCGACTTTCTCCGCGCCGTCGGCGTGAAGGAAAACCAGATCGTCATCATCCAGGCCAATGCGGACGCACTTTCCACGGTCCAGACTCGCGCCGACGCCTATGCGGCCACCGAGCTGACCGTCTCCAAGCTCGCCGAGGGCGGCACGAATGTGGAACAGGTCAGGCCCTTCACCGACCCGATCGTGAACGGCAAGCCGGTGCGTAACTACGGCGGCTTTGCGTTCCGCCCCGAGGACAAGGATCTTCGCGACGCCTACAACGCCGCTCTGGTCGAGTTCCGCAAGACGGAAGACTACAAGAAGATCCTCACGTCCTACGGCCTGAGCGAGGAGAGCATCAAGGCCGCCATGGACAAGAACGTGGCCGATCTCTGCGCCGGCAAGTAATCCGCCGCATCCTTCGAACCGCCCGGCCTGGAACTTGCAACTCCGGCCGGGCGGAACACCGTCAAGAAGGGATCGACGATGACCTGGTCGCAATATCTCGTGCCCCTGCTCAAGGGCGCGCAGATCACCGTGATGATTTCGCTCGCCTCGATCATGCTCGGCGTAGTCCTGGCTTTCGCAGCAGGCATCGCCCGCACATCGAGCAACCCTATCATCTCCGGCATTGCTTTTGTCTATATCGTGCTGTTCCGGGGCACTCCGCTCCTCGTGCAGCTCTTCTGGTTCTACTACGCCTTGCCCCTGATCGGCATTTCCTTCGATCCGATCACTACTGGCATCATGGTTCTCTCGCTCCTGACAGGAGCGTTCGGAGCCGAGGTGGTGCGCGGCGCTCTGCTCGCGGTGCCACCGCAGCAGCATGAGGCGTCACGTGCGCTGAATTTCAGCAAATCCTACACGCTCTGGCACATCTCCATGCCGCAGGCGATCATCGAGATGATGCCGGCCTTCGGCAATCTGGCGGTGCAGAATCTCAAGGACACGGCTCTCGTGTCGCTCATTTCCATCGCCGACCTGACATTCCAGGCCCAGTCCCTGCGCAACATCACCCTGGACAGTGCCACGGTCTACACCATGACCCTGCTGGGCTATTTCATCATCGCGCTCTGCCTCATGTTCATCATGCGGTTCATCGAGATGAAGCTCCGGCGCGGCCCAGCCTTTCCCCGGAGTGCCCATTCATGATGTACGGCTATGAATGGGACACGACGACGACGCTGTCCTTCGCCCTCTCGATCCTGCCGATCCTGGGGATCGGCCTTCTCGTGACGCTTCAGGCAGCGGCGCTGGGCTATGCCATCGCGCTGGTCCTCGGCCTTGTCCTGGCCCTGTTGCGGCGCAGCCGCTATAAGGCGATCTCCTGGACGGTCGCCTGCTTCACAGAGTTCGTCCGTGACACGCCGCTTCTGGTCCAGCTCTTCTTCCTCTACTATGTCCTGCCCGATTTCGGCATCGTCCTGCCCGCCTTCATGACAGGCGCGCTGGCGCTGGGCCTGCAATATTCGGCCTACACGTCCGAGGTCTATCGTGGCGGCATCAATGCCATCCAGCGCGGCCAGTGGGAGGCCGCAACGGCGCTGAACCTCACTCGGCTTCAGACCTACAAGGACATCGTTGTGCCGCAAATGATTCCGCGCATCGTCCCGGCGCTCGGCAACTACCTCGTGTCCATGCTGAAGGAAACGCCGGTTCTCTCCGTGGTGACGGTGCTCGACATGCTCGGCCTAGCCAACATGATCGGCGAGCGGACCTTCGATTATCTCGTGCCGCTCTCCATGGTCGGCCTTATCTTCCTCCCCATGACTCTCATCTGCTCGGCTCTCATCCACCTGGTGGAAAGAGCTCTGCCCAAAAGCGGGATTCCCCTGCGATGACGCCTATCATCCGCTTCAAGAACGTCACCAAACGGTTCGGCGCGCTCACTGTTCTCGACAACTTCAATTTCGATGTCCGCCAGGGCGAGAAGGTGACGTTGATCGGGCCGTCAGGCTCCGGCAAATCCACCGTTCTGCGCATCCTGATGACCCTGGAACCGTTTCAGGAGGGAGACCTGGAACTTGCCGGCATCAGCTATCACGAGAAGCATGGGCGCGGTGCGTTCAAGGCCAGCGATAAGCATCTGCACAGGATCCGCAGCAATGTCGGCATGGTGTTCCAGAGCTTCAATCTGTTTCCGCATATGACGGTGCTGCGCAACATTGTGGAAGCGCCGGTCGCGGTGCTGAAGATGAAGCGCGACGAGGCGGAAAGCCGTGCCATCGAGTTGCTTCGCATGGTGGGGCTCCTGGACAAGAAGGACCATTATCCGAGCCAGCTCTCCGGCGGCCAGCAGCAGCGCGTGGCCATCGCGCGGGCGTTGGCCATGCGGCCCCGCGTTCTCCTCTTCGATGAGCCGACCTCGGCGCTCGATCCGCAACTCGTTGGCGAGGTGCTGGGCGTCATTCGCGGTCTGGCTCATGAACACGACCTGACCATGCTTCTCGTCACCCATGAAATGCGCTTCGCCCGCGAGGTCTCCGACCGGGTCTGCTTCTTCGACAAGGGCCGCATCGTGGAACAGGGCGAACCGGATCGCTTCTTCAGCAATCCGGAACAACCGCGTACGCGCGAATTCCTGAGTTCGGTGCTGAACGGCTGACCCAGGAAAGTCTCGGTTGCAGCCCGTCAAAACCGAGACTTTCTCTGCCTCCCTCGCCAAGAACCGAAAGTGCCTCGCCGCCTGAGCGGCTAGTGTCTCGCCATCGGTTTTCAGGAGAGCGCCGCATGAATGCGATCACGCATATCACCTCGTCCCTTCCGGCCAAGCCCGACATCCACCCTGCCCTCAGCCGCCTGCAGGATCCGCGCATCCTGCGCGAAATGGCTTATATCGACGGTCGCTGGATCGGAGCGGAAGCCGATGCCCGTTTCGAGGTGCGCGATCCGGCCTCGGGCCTGACTGTCGCCCACGTGTCCCGTCTGGGCGTCAAGGAAGTTTCCCAGGCGGTCGATGCCGCCGCTCGCGCATTGCCGGCCTGGAAGGCCCTTCTGCCTCAGGAGCGCTCGGCATGCCTGCGTGCCTGGCACGATCTCATCCTGGAGGCCCGCGAGGATCTCGCCCTTATCATGACCCTGGAACAGGGCAAGCCCCTCGCCGAGTCGCTCGGCGAGATCTCCTATGCTGCCTCCTTCGTGGAATGGTACGCCGAAGAGGCCAGGCGCCTGAATGTGGAAAGCGTCACGAGCCATCTGCCCGGCGCCGAGATGCTGGTGCACCGGGAGGCTCTCGGCGTCGCGGCCCTTCTGACGCCCTGGAACTTCCCGTCGGCCATGCTGACCCGCAAGGCCGCCGCGGCTCTCGCTGCCGGCTGCACCGTGGTGGCGCATCCGTCCTCCTACACCCCGCTCTCGGCTCTCGCTCTGGCGGAACTAGCGGAGCGTGCAGGCTTGCCAGCGGGCGTCTTCAACATCGTGACCGGCGACGCTGAGCCCATCGCCAACCGGTTCTGCGACGACGAGCGCGTACGGGTCGTCAGCTTCACGGGTTCGACCGAGATCGGCCGCAAGATCGCGGCCCGCTGCGCCGGAACCATGAAACGGCTTGTCATGGAACTGGGCGGTCATGCGCCACTGCTGGTCTTCGATGATGCGAACATCGACAAGGCCGTTGAGATCGCCATGGCGGCCAAGTTCGCCACCTCCGGCCAGGATTGCCTGGCGGCCAACCGCATCTACGTCCAGCGCTCGATCTACGACGCTTTCTGCGAGGCCTATGGCAAGCGGATCGCCGGCCTGAAGGTCGGTCCGGGTCTCGAGACCGACACGGAGATCGGGCCGCTGATGCATGCCAATGCCGTCTCGAAGGCTCAGGCCCAGATCGACGATGCCTTGGCGCGGGGCGCCCGCCGCCTGGCCGGGGACGCAGCCTCTGCCGGACCGCTCTACGTGATGCCGACCCTGCTGGCCGACGTGCCGGACGACGCCCTCATCATGAGCGAGGAGACCTTTGCGCCGATTGCCGCCGTGACCCCCTTCGATACGGAGGAGGAGGTGGTGGCCCGGGCCAATGCGACCGAGTACGGTCTCGTGGCTTATGTCGTGACCGAGAACGGTGCGCGAGGCTTAAGGCTCGGCCGCGCCCTCGAATACGGCATGGTGGCGGTCAACCGGGTGAAGATCACCGGTGCGCCCATTCCGTTCGGCGGCATGAAGCAGTCCGGTCTCGGCCGCGAAGGCTCGCGCCACGGCCTCGAAGCTTTCACAGACCTCAAATACCTCTGCCTCGACATCAACTGATCCGGAGTTCCCCATGCTCGAAGAGAACCAGACCCTCGATAACCAACTCAACGCCTGGGACCGGGACCACTTCTTTCATCCCTCCACCCATATGGCCCAGCATGCGCGCGGCGAAACGCCGAACCGCATCATCACGGACGCGGAGGGCGTCTATATCGTCGACCGTCAGGGCAAGCGCAGCCTCGATGCCTTTGCGGGCCTCTATTGCGTGAATGTCGGCTACGGTCGCACCAAGATCACCGATGCCATCGCGGCGCAGGCCGCTGCCCTGCCCTATTACCACGCCTATGTGGGCCACGGCTCGGAGCCGTCGATCCGTCTTGCTAAGATGATCATCGACCGGGCTCCGAAGGGCATGAGCCGTGTGTTCTTCGGCCTCTCCGGCTCGGACGCCAACGAAACCAATCTCAAGCTCGTCTGGTACATCAACAACGTGCTCGGGCGCCCAGAGAAGAAGAAGATCATCTCCCGCTGGCGCGGCTATCACGGTTCGGGTCTCATGAGCGGCAGTCTCACGGGCCTTGCCGCCTTCCACAACCTCTTCGATCTTCCCCGTCCGCCGATCCTGCACACGGAAGCGCCCTATTACTTCCGTCGCCTTGACCGCTCCATGAGCGAGGAGCAGTTCTCGCAGTTCTGCGCAGACAAGCTCGAGGAGATGATCCTGGCGGAGGGTCCGGAGACCATCGCGGCCTTCATCGGCGAGCCGGTGCTGGGCACGGGCGGCATCGTGCCACCGCCGAAGGGCTATTGGGACAAGATCCAGCCGGTGCTGCAGAAATACGATATCCTGCTCATCGCCGACGAGGTTATCACCGGCTTCGGCCGTCTCGGCACCATGTTCGGCTCCGATCATTACGGCATGAAGCCGGACCTGATCACCATCGCCAAGGGCCTGACCTCGGCTTACGCCCCGCTCTCCGGCGTCATCGTGTCGGAAAAGCTCTGGCGCATCCTGGAGCAGGGCTCCGACACCTACGGCCCCATTGGCCATGGCTGGACCTATTCGTCTCACCCGCTTTGTGCAGCGGCAGGCGTCGCCAATCTCGAAGTGGTGGACGAGCTCGATCTCGTGGCCAATGCGGGTGAGGTCGGCGCCTACTTCAAGAAGGCTCTGACCGATGCCGTGGGCGGCAACCGCTTCGTGGGCGAGGTGCGCGGCGAAGGCCTGATGGCCGCCGTCGAGTTCGTGCGCGACCGGGACGACCGGGTATTCTTCGATGTCTCCGAGAAGGTTGGCCCGCGCATCACGGCAGCCCTGCTCGAGCGGGGCGTCATCGGTCGCGCCATGCCGCAGGGCGATATCCTCGGCTTTGCTCCGCCGCTCTGTCTGACGCGGGACGAGGCCGACACCATCGTGGCCGCCACGAAGGACGCCGTGGAAGCCGTGACGGCTGCTCTCTGACGCATTCTCCCTTGACGGGCAGGTGAACAAACCTGCCTGTTACTCAAACCAACACCGACAACAATGCAAGGTCGGGAACATCTGGGAGACGCTCACATGCTGATCGGGGTACCGTCGGAAATCAAGGACAACGAAGCTCGCGTGGGGCTGATCCCCTCGTCCGTTCACGAACTGACCCTTCATGGTCACCGCGTCATGGTGCAGTCCGGGGCGGGCCTCGGCTCAGGCTTCACCGATGAGGATTATGGACTCGCCGGAGCCGAAATCGTCGACGGTCCAGACGCGATCTTTTCGAATGCCGAGATGGTGGTGAAGGTCAAGGAGCCTCTGGCTCAAGAGCGCAAGCGCCTGCGGCCGGGGCAGATCCTGTTTACCTACCTGCACCTTGCGCCGGACCCGGAGCAGACCCGGGATCTCATGGAGTCGCGAGCGATCTGCATCGCCTACGAGACGGTCACCTCGCCCTCTGGCGCCCTGCCCCTTCTGACGCCGATGTCCGAGGTCGCGGGAAGACTCGCGCCACAGGTGGGGGCCCACGCTCTTGAAAAGGCGCAGGGCGGACGCGGCATTCTGCTTGGTGGTGTTCCGGGCGTGCCGGCTGCTTCCGTGGTGATCCTGGGTGGAGGCGTGTCGGGCACTCACGCGACCACGATTGCCGTCGGCATGGGCGCGCAGGTGACGGTCGTCGACCGATCGCCGGAGGCCTTGAGGCGCCTCTCGAGCCAATTCGGCAACGCGATCTCCACGGTTTATTCCACGCGCGCGGCGATTGCGGAGCTTGCCAGGGAGGCCGATCTCATGATCGGTGCGGTGCTCATTCCCGGCGCCGCCGCTCCGAAGCTGGTGAGCCGCGAGGTTTTACGCACCATGAAGAAGGGCTCTGTCGTCGTGGACGTTGCCATTGACCAGGGGGGCTGCTTCGAGACTTCTCGCCCCACCACGCATTCCGAGCCGACCTATGTGGTGGATGATGTCGTTCACTATTGCGTCGCCAATATGCCAGGCGCAGTCGCCCGGACGTCCACCTTGGCCCTCAACAATGCAACGCTGCCGTTCGTGCTGGCTCTCGCGGACAACGGCTGGCGCATGGCGCTGACACAGGATCCGCACTTGCTTGCCGGCCTGAACGTGTTCGATGGCAAGATCACCTGCCAGCCTGTTGCGGAGGCACAAGGTCTTCCCTATACGCCGGCCCATACCCTGGTGGAGAACCACCGCTCGTGAGCGGCTGGCGCATCGTGCGGCTCTTAGGGTCGTGCCGGACGATGCGTTTGGACTGATCCCACGAACGCGAAGTCATCTCTGGATTCTCGCAACCGATGAAGTCATCTGGCGTCTTCGGTCAATCCGGTTCTCGGCTTCCTACCAAAGGCTCCCGCATTGACGACTGCAGCTCCCAAGACCGAATTCTCATCGATACGTCCCCTTTCCGAAGCCGACCGGGATCGCATACTCGCCGCTGTCGACACGGCCTTTGAAGCCCAGATTGGTTTTCTGTCAGACCTGATCCGCTGCGTCTCGCTCCGGGGGCAAGAGGCCGAGGTACAGGAACTTGTCGAAAGGGCGCTTTTGGAGCGCGGATATCAGGTTGATCGCCAATCGATCGATCCGGCTCTGATAGGACAGCATCCGGCTTTCTCCCCGGCGACGGTTAGCTATGACAAATCCTGGAATGTCATCGGGATTCACAACCCGGTAATATGCGATGGGCGATCCCTCATCCTGAACGCCCATGTCGATATTGTGCCCACAGGCGATCCGGAACGCTGGCAGTATCCGCCCTTCGAGCCGACGCGACATGGCGAGTGGCTGTATGGCCGCGGCTCCGGAGACATGAAGGCGGGGCTGTCTGCGGCGATCTTTGCCCTCGACGCAATCAGGGCTGCAGGACTTGAACTGACAGCCCCCTTCCAGATCCACTCTGTCGTAGAGGAGGAGATCACTGGGAACGGAGCCGCGATGGCTGTGGCCAGTGGAAAGATTGCCGACGCGGTTCTGATTCCGGAACCGACCGACGAGAAGCTTGTTCGGGCGAACTCCGGCGTGATCAAATTTGCCATCACGGTTCACGGCACTCCTGCTCACCCACGCGAAGTCAGTGGAGGTGTGAGCGCACTTGAAGCGGCGATGCGGCTCATCGATCACTTGCGTAAGCTTGAGGCACGCTGGAACGAGGAGCGGACGACAAGGCCGTTTTTCGACGACGTCGACAATCCCGCGGCTCTGACGATTGGGACGATCAATGGCGGCGAGTGGATCGCATCGGTTCCATCATACTGCCGCTTCGAGGGACGCATCGGCTTTTATCCCGGCGATGACCCGCAGGAGCGCGTGAAGGAATTCGAGGCCTTTGTCGCTGTGGCGGCGGCCGATGATCCGTTGGTGCAGCGCTGCCCGGAGCCCGCCGTGGAGTGGGTCGGTGTCGTACATGCAGGCTATACCCTTGATCCCGGGTCCGAAGCCGAGGCCGTCCTAGCCGAGGCTCACACTGCTGCCAATGCACCTGATGGTTCGCCAATACAGGCCTATGTCATGGCGTGCTACCTGGATGCTGCCGTCTATTCCGTCCATGCGAGTATTCCCTCACTGGTCTACGGGCCCATCGCGGAGAACATCCACGCCATCGACGAGCGTGTATCCCTTCCTTCCTTGCTGCGTGTGACGAAGGCGATCGCCTTGTTCGCGGCCTCGTGGTGCGGCGTTCGCCCTGCAGAGGGCACAGCTCGTATCTCTGCCGCGGGTCTTGAATCCTGAACTTTCGGCTGAGGCCCTGATTGAGAGATAGGAAGCACAGCCATTCGAAGAAACATCTAACGAACTCCTGACCTACGACAATTGCTAGGCCGCGTAAGCTGAAGTTCCGCTAATGGGATGGACCGGCCGTGCTTACCGGCGCACCCTTCATCTGGGGCGCCCAGCACGAGGACTTGAGCCATGCCCAAAGCTCCGCTTCAGCAAGTTGCCACCCTTGGCATCGACATCG
>NZ_JBVVAK010000095.1:0-30946 GCF_055792825.1 Microvirga sp. GN3 | reverse complement strand
CGCTCTTTGCGGCCTATGCCCATGGCCGAAAGCCCGCCGAAAGGTTCGGAGATTTCGTCATCCGCTCAGGCATTGTCGCTGCGACGAGGAACGGAGCTGATTTTCACGCCAATACGGGCCCTCTGGCCGAGGCGGCGGAATGAACGCGCCCCTTCAGCCCGAGGATCGGCGCCCAGCGCGCCTCAACGCCTTGCCGAAGCTGCCGATCTTCGTCGATCTCGCCGGGCGCTCGATCCTCGTCGTGGGAGGGTCTGACGGCATTGCCTGGAAGGTCGAACTCCTCGCGGCCGCCGGCGGCACTGTCAGGATCCTCGCGAAAGACCCGTCACCTGAACTTCGCTCGGTCGTTCGAAGCGATCCGAAGCGCTTTACCCTAATCCAAAGACCATGGCGTGAGTCGGACCTCGTCGGAGTCTCGGTCGCCATTGCGGACATCGGAAATCGACAGGACGCCGCAATCTTCGCCGACACGGCGCGGCGATACGATGCTTTCGTCAACATCGTCGATCAGCCGGCCCTCTGCGATTTTCAGTTCGGCACCATCGTCAATCGCGCTCCCGTCGTCGTGTCCATATCGACCGATGGAGCGGCCCCGATTCTGGGCCAAGCCATTCGCCGGCGCATCGAGGCGGTCCTGCCCTCCTCCCTCGGTGCATGGGCGCAGGCCGCAAAGGCCTTCCGTGATCGGCTGAGGGAGATCGTCCCGTCGAAGCCGGGTCGGCGCCGGTTCTGGGAACGATTCGTCGATGTCGCATTCGCGAACGGATCTCAAGGCCGGGACCTGGACGGCACCCTGGATCGCCTCGCGCTCGAGGCTGGCGGAGACGCCTCGGAGAGGCGGGGACGGGGTGAGGTCGTCATTGTCGGCGCGGGTCCCGGCGATCCCGAGCTTCTGACCCTGAAGGCGATGCGGGAGCTGCAGGCAGCCGACGTCATCGTCTATGATCGCCTCGTCACGCCGGCCATTCTCGAACTGGCGCGCCGGGAGGCCCGCCGAGTCCATGTCGGCAAGGAAGGTCATGGCGCATCATGCCGCCAGGACGACATCAACGCTCTGATGGTCGATCTCGCGCTTGCCGGTGAACGCGTCGTTCGTCTCAAAGGTGGGGATCCCGCCATTTTCGGCCGTACCGGCGAGGAGGTGGCGGCCTGCCGGGAAGCTGGCGTTCCGATCCGTGTCGTCCCTGGCATTACGACGGCGAGTGCCGCTGCCGCCTCGCTCAACGCTTCGCTGACCCACCGCGACCACGCGCAAAGGGTCCAGTTCATCACCGCTCACGATCGGCATGGAGATCTGCCGGAGAATCTGAACCTCGCCGCATTGGCGGACCCACAGGCAACAACAATCGTCTACATGGGGCGGCGGACGGCGCCCAAGCTGGCGGCGCGGATGATCGAGAGCGGCCTGCCTCCCGAGACGCCTGTCGTTGCGATAACCAATGTGTCGAGAGACGATCAGGAGAACACATACACGACCATCAAGGATGTTTCTCGCGGCGTTCCTCTGCCCGAAGACGGGCCACTGATTATTGCTATTGGTGCGTCCGTCGCCGCACCGCCTGATATCCCACCTCACGCGAGCAGCAAATTCACCGCTCGCAATGGGCAAAGACCGTTCTCATCGAAGAACGAACAATCGGCCTCTGCGCTCGTGGGGCACTGACGGCGGTCACAACTTTTTTCGCAGCGGCTGGGCCGTTGCCGATACTGCAATCTGATCAAAATAAGCAACCCGACCCGCAACAGCCGCTCCGACGGTGAGCCAGAAAAGAAATATTCCAAGAATCATCTTGCGCCCTGAGCGCGAATGTCCACGAGCCATGCTATCGTCAGAGCCTGCTGTCATCTCCTTGCAACTCTACAGGTTTCATCATGAATTGGACAAGTATCCTCAGATCCGCAGACGCAATTTAGAAATTGCGCAATCATTGCTTCAGTCGAAAGGACCAAAGACCATGGATGTCTCTGTTGAAGCTATTCCCATAGCCAGCGTTGTCGGCGTTTCGGCGACCGTGGATGGTTCCTACATCCTCGTACGCTTTGGGGCCGATAACGATCAGGAATTTGTTGTGGCCTTACCGTACGACGTAGGGTTTGATCTTCTTCGAGCCTCATCCGTTGCACTTGGAGAAGCTCTCCGAAGGAGAGAAAACGACTCTGCGTCGGTCCTGGTCACGCCTCTCGACTGGTGGGAATTTCAGCCCCTCAGGGACGAGAAGGTACTTTTGTCTCTACGGCAGCCGGGAGGGCTTGCGACCCACCATATCCTCCCCAAGTTCGAAGCTTCTCACATGAGAGACGTACTCAGTGCGGTATTGCATGACGGGCGCACGCAAGATCTGAGCAAGCCGATAAACTGAAGCGTTTTCATGCTCATGTCCTGAGACCGGATTGTCCTGCAATCAGAGCTGGAGTCCGCTGGTACGATCTGGTGCTGGCACAGGTGAAGCTTCTTAATCCGCTAGCGAATGAGCACGACGCTTGCGTAAAGCACCTCGGTCCGAGGCAGAACCTCCAAGAGTATCGAGAACTCTCGACTGAAGCGCATTCGGGCGGTTAACGGGAGGTGCAACGGTTCCGCAAACGGCCTCATAATCTTCTAAGCGAGGCCGCATTCCAGCTAAGGTTTACTTTAGGTTAACAACTTCCCGTAACGGCAAGTGCGGGCCGGTGGGCCGCGTCTTGGTTCATCACATGAACCAAGACGCGGCCTATCGCATGCACGACCTCAGATGTCGACGCTACGCCCGCGAACTGACGTTTTTCTTGCTGGTCAGAGTCGACCTTGACTGATCGCTGGGGCAATGACGCTGCCGTAGCCGATCAAGTGCATTGAGATTCTTCAAGAAGGATTGCGAAGTGAGGAAGTTGTTGCGGCCAAGTTGCACAGCATTCACGTGACCGAGGCAAACTTGAACTACCACGGCTTGATCACCCTGGATCCGGATCATTGTGAACGGGTTGGGATTTACCCACTCGAGTTCGTGGAGATTTGGAACAAGAACTCCGGCGCCCGCATCTCGACCGATGTGATTCTGGGTGATCGCGGATCCCGGTGTTGTATCTTGAACGGGGCTGCGGCGCGAACCTGCCAACCCGGGGATCAAGTCATCATCTGCAATTCAATCTACATTCCTGAGGGGCAGATCACCGAGATGGCTCCGAGGATCTTGACCTTCGACCATGAGAATAACGTCCTTGAGCGTCTGAGCTATCAAGTCCGGGCCGATGCGGCAGGACGCTATCAGTTTTCGATTCTCAACGAGGCCGGTGTCCAGCAGCCGATCCCCCTTCTCACAGGCACAAGGTAATCTCGCATTCGTCGTTATGAGCGGATTTTCAACGGCCGAAGGAGCAGCGCGGCGCGTGCTCCCAGACCCTCACATCATCTTCGACCAGGTGACCTTCACGCACGGAGAGCACGTTGTTTTCAACGGCTTCTCCCTCGCACTGCACGAGCGGCGCATTGGCCTCATCGGATCCAATGGCTCGGGCAAGAGCTCCCTCCTGCGGCTGGCCCACGGTTTGGCTCTGCCGTCCGGCGGAGCTGTCACAACAGCAGGTCTCAACACCACCACACAGCGGCGACAGATCCCGGCTCGTGTCGGCTTTCTGTTTCAGAATCCGGATCGCCAAATCATCTTTCCGACGGTCGGTGAGGAGATTGCGTTCGGCTTTCAGGAGCGAGGGGACACGCGCCGTGACGCCATGCGTCAGGCCCTGGTGTGGCTTGCCCGGTTCGGACGAGCTGAGTGGGCTGACCGGGTCGTGCACGATCTGTCGGAGGGGCAGAAGCAGCTGGTCTGCCTGATCTCGGTCCTCGCGCTTGAGCCCAGTCTCATATTGCTGGATGAGCCCTTTGCCAGTTTGGATCTCTCGACCCGGCTCGCCTTTGCGGATCAGCTGCAGGCTCTCGAGCAGCCGATCGTCATGGCCAGCCATGATCTCGACTTCCTGGCCCCGTTCGATCGCATCGTGTGGTTGGAGCAAGGGCGGGTCCGGGCCGATGGACCCCCGCGGGAGGCCCTCGAGGCCTACCGAGCCGAGGCGCATCGCGGTGTGAGGGAACTTGCATGATTGCGGGATACCTCGCCGGTCCCACCTGGCTGCACCGTGTTCCGGCTGGCCTCAAGCTTGGAGCCGTCACGGTCTTGAGCCTTCTCGTGCTGCCGATGACGGATTGGCGGGTGCTCGCAGCGGGACTGGTCCTGGTGCTGGGGATCTACGCCAGCCTCGGGCGAGAGGCCTTGCGCCGCTTGGCTTTGCTCAAGCCCTTGCTGCCGTTTCTCCTGGCGATCGCGCTGCTGCAGGGCTGGTTGGAGACGTGGCCTGCGGCCGCGGCCTCGACCACCCGCATCCTCCTGATGGTGCTGGCCGCGAGCCTCGTGACCTTCACCACGACCATGCAGAGCATGATCGACGCCCTGGCGCCTATTCTGGCGCCGCTCGGACGGTTCGGGCTCAATCCCCGCGTGCCCGCCCTCGCGATCGCCCTGGTGCTGCGCTTCGTGCCGGTTCTGCTGTCCGCGTGGCAGCAGCGGGAGGAGGCGTGGCGCGCCCGCACCGGCCGCCGCGCTTCGATCAGGCTCATCCCGTCCTTCGTCGCCGAGGCGCTTCGTATGGCCGACCAGGTCGCCGAAGCCCTCGACGCGCGAGGCTTCAACACCCGGCCATCCGCACACCACGCTTCAGGAGACAAGCCATGACCACCCGCGAGTTCGTTCGTGTTGCGCTGTTTGCGGCGATCATTGCCGCTCTCGGGCTGCTGCCCAAGATCGACCTTCCCTTTGCGGCAGGCGTCCCGGTGACCGCCCAGACCCTCGGCGTGATGCTGGCCGGCGTTCTGCTCGGCCCGCGCTCCGGGGCCGCGGCCGTTGTGCTCTTCATCGCGGTTGTAGCGCTGGGGGCCCCGCTCCTGGCCGGCGGGCGCGGGGGGCTCGGGGTCTTCTTTGGCCCGACGGTCGGCTTCCTGCTGGGCTGGGTTCCTGGCGTGATGGTGACCGGGCTGGTGTTCCGTGCGTTTCCTAAGCTGCCCGCTGGCGTCTCTGCCACCGCCGCGTCCATCCTGGGCGGCATCGGTGTCATCTATGCCTGCGGGATTGCAGGTCTGGCCCTGATGACCGGAATGCCGCTGGCGAAAGCGGCCCTGGCCAGCTTCACCTTCCTGCCCGGCGACCTTCTGAAGGCGCTCGCGACGGGCGCGGTTGTGGCCGCCATGCCGGCGTCCACGCGCTTGCGAGCATCCGTGCCGCAGTCATGAACGTGACCGCGGCCCTAACGGAGCACGCCCGGGCGACTCCGGATCGCCTCGCGCTGGTCATTGAGGACGAGGCGCTGACCTACGCGCAGCTGGAGGAAGTTGTCTCCCGTCTGGCCGCATCGCTGTCCCAGGAGCCTCTGGGCGGGATTGCACTGCATCTGCCCAACGGTCTGCCGCTGGCGCTGCTGAGTCTGGCCGCGGCCCGTGCGGGTCGCGAAGCCCAGATCCTGGATCCGGATTGGCCGGCTGAGATGACGCAGAGGGTTCTCACCAGTCTGCGCCCTGCCCGCGTGTTCACCGCCGATCCACGTGTCATGAGCGATCAAGCTGTTCTCGTGGATCCCTGCGCCTCGGCGCGAACGCTCAGCGCGTCTCTGGCTCCTCCATGTCTCGGAGCGGTCCCAAAGACGGATCCCAGCACAGCCTTCTATGTCGGCTTTACGTCTGGATCGACCGGGGAGCCCAAAGGCTACCGCCGCTCACATCGCTCCTGGTTGGAGAGCTTCACGGGCGATGCGCTCGAGTTCGGCCTTGGTCCCGCCGATGTCGTCCTCGCCCCCGGGACGCTCACCCACTCGCTGTTCCTGTATGCCTTCATGAATGGCCTGCATGCCGGTGCCACGGTCATCTTAAGCCGTCGCTTCAAGCCGACGCAGGTTCTGCACCTCATCACGCAGCACAGGGTGACGGTGCTCTATGGCGTGCCAACGCAGCTCACCCTGGTGATCGAGGCGGCCGAGCAGGGGCAGCAAGAGCCCTTGTCGTCCCTGCGCTGGATCCTGAGCTCGGGCGCCAAGTGGTTCTCCGAAGCCTTGCCGCGCCTCAAAGCCCTGGCGCCCCAGGCCCGCTTTGCCGAGTTCTATGGCGCGTCCGAACTGAGCTTCGTGACGGTGGCGAAGGAGAATGAGCCGGTGCCGGCGACGTCGGTGGGCCGGGCTTTCCCGGGGGTGACCATCACCATCCGCGATGAGGACGGGCGTGTCCTGCCAGCGAGCCAGCCGGGACGCGTGTTCGTCGAAAGCCCCCTGGTGTTTATGAACTACGCCTATGGCGGGTCTGGCGGCTGCTGGCGCGCGGGAGAGGCAGTCTCGGTCGGGGATGTCGGCTTTCTTGATGCTGGCGGCTTTCTGCATCTGGTCGGCCGCGCCAACCGGATGATCGTCTCGTCCGGCAAGAACGTCTATCCGGAGGAGATCGAGCAGGTCTTCGAACGGCACCCGGGCATTGCCGCCGTGGCTGTGCTCAGCCTGCCCGATGCTCAGCGGGGCGAGCGGATCGTTGCGATGGTCGCTCTGCGCAATCGGACCGTCAGTCGGTCCGCTCTCATCGCTCATGGCCGCCGGGCATTGCCGCTGTTCAAGGTGCCACGGGTCTATGGGGTCGTCACCGACTGGCCGCTGACGCGCTCGGGCAAGACGGACCTTGAGGCCTTGCGGCACGCCTGGCGTCAGGGCCGCTACACGGATCTGCGATGAGCCGCGCGTTCGTGATTGCGGCCCGGCGCCTCGCCGTCACCCCGCGCGGTGGGGCCTTGGCCGGCTTTGAGGCGCACGAACTGGCCGCAGGGCCCATCCGCGCAGTGCTCGACGACGTCGGCGTCTCGGCCGCACAGGTTGATGAGGTCATTCTCGGCAATGCTCTCTATGGCGGTGGCAACCCGGCCCGCCTTGCCGCGCTCACGGCCGGCTTGCCGGAGACGATCCCCGCCCTGACGCTCGACACCCAATGCTGCGCCGGCCTGGACGCGATCCTGGCGGCGGCGACCCGTGTTCAGGCGGGCGAGGCCGATCTCATCGTGGCGGGGGGCGTGGAGAGCTACAGCCGCGCGCCCATGCGGATCAGGCCTGCCAAAGGTCCTGACGACGCGCCCCAGCCGTATGATCGTCCTCCCTTCACGCCATGGCCGGATCAGGATCCGGCCATGATTCCGGCGGCCGCGGCCTTGGCCGAAGAGCTCGCGATCCGGCGTACCGATCAGGAAGCGTTCGCCGTGGCGAGCCACGCCAAAGCCCTGAGCGCACAGCACGTGGACGAGATTGTGCCGCTTGGTGGTGTCACGCGGGATGCCTTCTCACGCCAGCTGACACCGGCGCTCTGTCGTCGGCTGCCGGTGCTGGCCGGCGACACGGCGCATGGCGTGACGGCGGCAACAGTGGCCGTTGAGGCCGACAGCGCCGCCATAGTTCTTGTGGCCTCCGCGTCCATCGTTCAGCATGTGAGCAGCACGGTTTTAGAAGTGGTCGGGGGAGCCAGGGTGGGTGGTGATCCCATCCGTCCCGGCCTTGCGCTCGTCCCGGCTGTCCGGAGGCTGCTCGATCGCCATCAGATTGGAGTGCCGGATTTATCGTGCGTGGAGATCATGGAGGCTTTCGCCGTGCAGGCGATGGCTGGGATCGCAGCCCTGGGCCTCAATCCAGCTCAGGTCAATCGGGGTGGCGGCGCCCTTGCGAGGGGGCATCCCATTGGTGCTTCAGGCGCAATCCTGGCCGTTCGGTTGTGGCAGGAGATGGCGCGGTTGAGAGTCGGTGGCTTCGGCCTCGCGGCGATTGCGGCCGCCGGCGGACTGGGAAGCGCCCTTCTCCTCCGCTTGTCCGGAGATCGTCATGGCTGAACCCTTGCGCGTCAAGCAGGCCTCGGATCTTGGCCAATTCCTGCATCAGCCGCTCGGTCCAACAGCATGGCACCAGGTGGGACAGGTGACCATCACAGCCTTCGCGGCGCTGACCAATGATCCGCAATGGATTCATGTTGATCCGTCTCGCGCCGCTGATGAATTAACCGGCGGGCGAACGATCGTTCCGGGCCACCTGCTCCTCGCCCTCCTGCCGTCCTTGATCCGGGAGACCTATCTCGTCACAGAAACCCAGAGCGGCTGGCTGGCAGCCCTGCGGAATGTGCGGTTCCGGCAGGCCATCGAATGCGACGCGCCGTTTCGGCTGTGCGGGCGAATTCGGGACGTGAGTCAGCGAGGGTCGACGACGTTTGTTGAGATGCAGTGCGAGTTGGTGTTACCCGATCAAACGGTTGCATTGCAGGCTAACCGCGTCGACGCCTTCCGGAGCTGAAACATCTCAGTCCTCAAACCGCTCAAACACGCTGCGAACACACCTCATTTGAGATCGCCCATGGCGACGAGCGCCAGCTTCTGATGTCCCTGATTCCTCAGGAGGCCGGCTGCTCGCCACGCTCGCAACCCGCTGCGGCAGCAGAGCACGACCCGGTTCGATTCTGAGATATCCCGGCTCCGTTCCACGATCGTGCCGACGGTCGCGCGGCGGGCCTGCGGAAACGGCGAGACCGACACCTCATCAACGCTTCTGAGTTCGAAAACAACATCATCGGCGGTGACATCCGATGGCGCGATAAACGGCGGCGCGAAACCAACAGGCTCCGGTGCATCCAGAAACGAAAACCCGCCAAACTCCAGCTTTTGCAGATCCACCGAAACCAGCTGCCCGAGCGGGGATGGATTCAGGGCCAGAATCAGGGCCAACACCATCTGCGCCTGCAAGCCGCCGAGCACGCCAACGACCGAGCCCAGGACACCGAGCGTGGCGCAGTTCCCAAGGTTCTGCGGAAGATCCGGAAACACGGCCCGGTAGCTCGGAGCGCCGGCACAGAAGGCACCGACATAGCCCTTCAAGCCGACGCAGGAGGCACTGACCAAGGGTTTGCCTGCGGCCTTGCAGGCGTCGCTCAAAATATACGTGACCGCGATGCTATCGGCGGCGTCCACGATGACATCCGCGCCCCTCACGAGATCCTTGGCCGTGGCGGGATCAAGGGCGATGGGCAGCGCGTCAACGATCACGGATGGATTGAGGGCTTCGAGAGCCCTCTGAGCCACCTCGACTTTCAGCTGGCCAATGTCGGTCGTGCGATAGAGAGGCTGCCGATGAAGGTTGCTCTCGTCAACGTAGTCATGGTCCACAATCGCGAGGCGCCCGACACCGGCCGCCGCGAGATATTGCAGGACGGGACAACCAAGACCGCCGGCTCCGACGACCAGCACCGAGGATGACGCAAGCCTGGCTTGGCCTGCCTCACCCACCTCCGGGAGGACGATCTGTCGTGCGTAACGTGTCGTCATCCCATCATCCTCGTGAATGCGATCCAACGGCGGGTTTGTTGCTCCGGGTCCGGGTGCCGGAGAATGTCCGTCACCACCGCCGCACTGTCAGCGCCAGCATCCAGAACACCTGGGACGCGGTCGATGGTGAGACCACCGATCGCAACGAGTGGAATCTCGCCAATGAGCCGCTTCCATTCCGTGATGCGGCTCAAGCCCTGAGGAGCCCAGGGCATTTGCTTCAGGACTGTCGGAAAGATTGGTCCCAGAGCCACGTAGTCCGGCGCAACCGAGAGCGCCTGATCGAGTTCGGTGTGATCATGCGTACTGACACCCAGCCGCATGCCCGCCTTCCGAATGGCCGACAGATCCGCGCCGGCGAGGTCTTCCTGCCCGAGGTGAACGAAGGTGCAGCCTTCCGCAATGGCAAGCCTCCAGTAATCGTTGATCACAAGTTGAGCACCATGCTGTTCGCAACAGATCTTGGCCTCTCGAATCTGACGTGCGATCGCGGCATCGGCTTCGCCCTTGATGCGAAGTTGAACGAGTTTGACGCCAAGCGGCACCAGGCGCCGCACCCAAGCCGCGTGATCGACAATGAGATAGAAGGGGTCGAGCACGAGGGTCATGTGAGTAGCGCCTTCCCGATCACCGGCGTTGACGGGCTCGCCATCTCCCGTGGCTCCATCGGAATGGCGTGCCGGGCCAGGCGTCCCGCCTCAACCGCCAGGGCGAATGCCTTGGCCATCCCGACCGGATCACCGGCCTTGGCGACCGCGGTGTTCAGAAGAACCGCGTCGAAGCCAAGCTCCATGGCGGCAGCCGCGTGTGAGGGCAGTCCAATCCCTGCATCGACCACAAGCGCCACATCGGGAAAGTGGGCCCGGAGCATCTTCAACCCGAAGACATTATTGAGACCTCTTCCTGAGCCAATCGGGGCACCCCAAGGCATCAGGACCCGACATCCCGCCGCGAGCAAGCGTTCGGCCACAACGAGATCCTCCGTCGTATACGGAAAGACCTGGAAGCCCTCTTCGGTCAGAACGCGCGCAGCGTCGACTAGGCCGAAGACGTCCGGCTGGAGCGTGTCCTCCTCGCCGATCACCTCGAGTTTGATCCACGGCGTCCCGAAGATCTCCCGGGCCATATGGGCCGTCGTGACCGCCTCCTTGACCGTGCGGCATCCAGCCGTATTGGGCAGAACGCGCGTGCCGAGGTCGCGGATGATCGACCAGAAGGCCTGTCCGGCCAGATTGCCACTCGCCTCGCGCCGGAGTGACACGGTCACCACCTCCGCCCCCGAGGCTTGGACCGCCGCTGCCAGAATGACCGGTGATGGATACTGGGCGGTTCCCAGCATCAAGGGTGACGCAAGCTCGACATCATAAAACAGCATGCCTCAGCCTCCTTGCATCGGCGCGAGAACCTCAAGGCGATCGCCGTCGTTCAGCGCGATGGCCGATCGCTGGGATGTGGGCACAAACCGTTCATTGACGGCCGTGGCAACAACGGCATCGCCGAAGTCGAGCTCACACAGAGCGCGCGACAGGAGCCGCTCCTCAATCTCACGCTCCTCACCGTTCAGGATAATCCTCATGCGTCATCTCCATAGTCGCTCTAGGGTGGAATACGGCATCAGCAACGCGGATTGCGAAGGCGGGGGCGAGCAAAAATCCATGACGGTACAGGCCGTTGAAGTAGATCGTTCGGCCGCAGTCCCGGATCGCGGGCAGGTTGTCAGGAAAGGCAGGCCTGACATCAGCGCCAAACTCGACAATCTCGGCTTCGCCGAAAGCCGGATGGACAGAGTACGCTCCATTGAGGAGTTCAACCGCTGAGCGCGCCGTAACGCGGCCTCGATCTGAGCTCTCGATCATCGTCGCTCCGATCATGAAGAGCCCCTTCGCGCGCGGCACGATGTAGAGGGGGATGCGCGGATGAAGCAGGCGGACAGGGCGCTGGAGGGAGATCTCCTGTGTTCTGACAAGCAGCATCTCGCCCTTGACGCCGCGCAAGTCCGGAAGATCGCCGTGTGCGGCAAAGCCGCGACAGTCGATGATACGATCCACATCACGATCACCGGTAGGAGCCTCGGCACCAAATCGCAGAGAGACACCAAGCTCTACAAGACGCGCAGCGAGTGCGGTCAGCGCGCTCCGGGGGTCGAGGTGTGCTTCGTCCGCGAAGAACAGGCCTTTGTGGAACTGTCCTGCCAGATCGGGCTCGATCTCGGCGATCCGATCCCCGTCGACCCAGTCAAAGCGTTCCGTTCGGCGGGCAAAGTGAGCGAGGTCGCCCACGTCGCGCGGCTGGGCGATCACCAACGTCCCTTTGCGCGTGATCCCTGGAAATCGCCGCAGCCACCAGTCGATCGCACCACAACCCAGTTCCGTCACGACCGGATCTGCACTCTCGCGTTCACACCAGGGCGCGAGCATACCGCCCGCGCACCAGGAGCAAGCGGCCGCCCCGAGGTGCGGACCACGGTCAATCACCTCAACCCTGGCACCCCGCTCAGCCAATTCCAGCGCCGCTGTCAGACCAGCGACACCGGCGCCAATGACACGGATGTGCATGCCGCTACTCCGCGGCGGGGACGTAGAGACTGCTCCCGCCGGCCAGGAACTCGCGGCTCTTGGCGCGCATGCCGGCCAATTGCTCCTGAGCCTCCGGGCTCATTGCTGCCACCTCCGCCCGCAGGTCCTGGGTGATCTTCATCGAGCAGAATTTTGGGCCGCACATTGAGCAGAAGTGCGCCACCTTGTGTGCGTCCTTCGGCAAGGTCTCGTCATGGTAGGCGCGCGCTGTATCTGGATCGAGTGAGAGGTTGAACTGATCCTCCCAGCGGAAGTCGAAGCGGGCCCGAGACAAGGCATCGTCCCGCACCTGCGCGGCCGGGTGTCCTTTCGCAAGGTCGGCAGCATGGGCTGCGATCTTGTAGGTGATCACGCCCGTCTTCACATCATCACGGTTCGGCAGTCCCAGGTGTTCCTTGGGCGTCACGTAGCAGAGCATCGCGGTCCCAAACCAACCGATCATGGCAGCCCCAATGCCCGACGTAATGTGGTCATATCCAGGGGCGATATCGGTCGTCAGCGGACCAAGGGTGTAGAACGGAGCTTCTCCACATTCTCGGAGCTGCTTGTCCATGTTCACCTTGATCTTGTGCATCGGCACATGGCCGGGCCCCTCAATCATAACCTGGCAGCCCTTATTCCAAGCAACCTTCGTGAGTTCCCCGAGGGACTCAAGTTCCGCGAACTGTGCGGCGTCGTTCGCATCAGCAATGGAGCCAGGACGCAATCCATCGCCCAGTGAGAACGAGACATCGTAGGCCCGCATGATATCGCAGATCTCGTCGAAACGCTCATAGAGGAAGCTCTCCTTGTGATGCGCCAGGCACCAGCGCGCCATGATCGAGCCGCCACGGGAGACGATGCCGGTCACGCGATTGACTGTCAGCGGCACATAAGGCAGGCGCACGCCGGCATGGATGGTGAAATAGTCGACGCCCTGCTCGGCCTGCTCGATCAGCGTGTCCTTAAATACCTCCCAATCGAGCTTCACCGGATCGCCGCCGACCTTCTCCAGCGCCTGATAGATCGGCACCGTGCCAATCGGCACCGACGAATTGCGCAAGATCCAGGAGCGGATGTTGTGGATGTTGCGGCCCGTGGAGAGATCCATCACCGTGTCGGCGCCCCAGCGGATCGCCCAAACCAGCTTTTCCACCTCATCGGCTGCCGTCGAAACGACCGCGGAGTTGCCGATATTGGCGTTGATCTTGACCAGGAAGTTGCGCCCGATTGCCATCGGCTCCAGTTCCGGATGATTGATGTTGGCCGGGATGATGGCACGCCCTCGGGCTACTTCCTGGCGCACGAACTCCGGCGTGATGAACGGTGGGATAGTGGCCCCGAAGCTCTCGCCATCGGTAATCGTTGCGTGCGCTTCCCCGAGCATCGCCTCGCGGCAGAGGTTTTCGCGGTGCGCGACGTAGATCATTTCCTCTGTGATGACCCCGGCCCGGGCGAACTCGTACTGCGTCACCATCTGGCCGTTTGCGGCACGGCGTACGATGCGCTCGGCCGGGAATGGCGCCACGAGCGCGTCGGTCGAGACACTCCCATTGTCCTCAGGCTTCACCGGCCGCGGCTCAACCGCCGCATAATTCCGCGCCGTGATCCAGGGTTCGCGCACGAGCGGAAGTCCTTTGGCAAGATCGATGGCCGCATCGTCCTGGGTGTAAGGGCCGGAGGGATCGTAAACGCGGACCGGTGCCTCATTGGGATCCGTCAGGACAATCTCGCGGAATGGAACCTGGATCTCGGGTTGGCCCTCTGGCGTGGCATAGACCTTGCGCGAGCCTTGAATTGGGCCGGTGGTGACGGATTGGGGAGCGCCCTTGGGCGTGTCGACATGAACAGTCATTGGATCTCACCTCTTGGACAAAGGGAGATCCGGGCAAAGCGAGCTGAGGGATGATATGCTGCTCGATAGTTCCAGTCCCTCCGCCGGTATGACCCGGATCAGGTTCAAGGGTCACGGCGGATCAGCCGACTCTCAGCCCCTCACAGGGCTCCCCTCGGAACAGGGTGGATCATCCGCGAGGCATCTTCTCGTGTCAAGCGGCCACGCAAATCAGCGTGGGTGCTCCTTGCCAAATGCAAGGGAGAGGATTAATTCGCGCTCATCTCCTTGGGGTGCCCGCTCGGGCTGAGAGGTCTTGTCGAGACCAACCCATCGAACCTGATCCGGATCATGCCGGCGGAGGGATTGCGAGATGATGAGTGTACCAGCGTCCCCACGGGATACCTGTGATCTTCCAGAATTAGCTGGGCTTCTGCCCGAACGCCTTCGCGGTGAGGGCACGCGTGTGCCTGCGATCACCAGGGCCGCAGCGCAAACCTTCACGGCCAATCTTCTGCTGGTGGCAGGCGGTATGCCCTCTCTCACGGTTGCGCCGGAGGCAGTCCCATCCTTTACGGGCCGCTCCGCTGCGCTGCTCGTCAATCTCGGCATGCTCGACAGCAGCCGACGAATCGCAATTCCTCAAGCCATCGCCGGAATCGATGCGTCGAATGCTGACGCGGTGATTGCGGCAGGAGCCGACAGCATCGCCATCATCTCGGCCCTCTTCATGGCGGCTGAACCGCAATCCCAGGCTCGGCCGCTGCGGCCTATCGCGGATCAGGCTCTGACATCGCGGAGCATTCCGGCATGACCGCCATCGCCGTCACCATCGCGGGCTCGGATTCAGGCGGCGGCGCCGGCATCCAGGCGGACCTCAAGACCTTCTCGGCGCTCGGCGTCTATGGTGCCAGTGTGATTACGGCGCTGACCGCCCAGAACACCATCGGCGTTCAGGGCATTCACGATGTTCCTCCTCGCTTCGTGACGCAGCAGATCAACAGCATCTTCTCCGATCTTTCCGTCAATGCGGTGAAGATCGGTATGCTGTCACAACCCGCTGTCATCGAAGCCGTGGCGGAGGGGCTTGTGCGTCACGAAGCAACGCAGGTTGTACTCGACCCGGTCATGGTGGCGGCAAGCGGCGACCAACTGCTCGCGCCGCAGGCGGTTGACGCGCTGCGCCGCGTGTTGCTTCCCATGGCGCTGCTCGTCACGCCCAATCTTCCGGAGGCCGCGGCCCTCCTCAACGAGCCGCTGGCCCAGGACGAGCACGCCATGTGCCGCCAAGCCGAGCGGATCCTCGCTTTGGGCCCCAAAGCCGTTCTGGTGAAAGGCGGCCACGGCACAGGCCGTGAGAGCACCGACATTCTCATGGATCAGCAGGGTGCGCGGCGTTTTGCGGCTCCTCGCATCGACACGCGCAACACACACGGCACCGGCTGCACCCTCTCGTCGGCCATCGCGGCCGGGCTCGCCAAAGGCCTGTCGCTCGCCGACGCGGTTGCAGCGGCTAAAAGCTTCATCAGTGCCGCCATCGGCGCTTCCGATCAACTCCAGATCGGGCGCGGGCACGGACCCGTGCATCACTTCCATGCCACCTGGCCCTAGGCCTCACGCCGTGCGGTGCTTGGCGCCGGAGCCCCCGTTCTCATGGCGCCGACTGTCGTTCGCGCGCAACCCTTCCGCCGGCGCATGGTCACCGCGTGGCCAAAGAACCGCACCGGCCTCGGCATCTCCGCGCACTGGATCGTCGAGCGCATCAACACGATGAGCGGCGGCCGACTTCAGATTCACCTTTTTGCTGCAGGCGAGATCGTGCCGCCGTTTGTGGTGCTTGATGTGGTCTCCAATGGAACCATCGAGATGAGGCCCATGGCATCACATGCCTCCCCCATCATCCCACTCATGATTCAGCCCCAGACTCGTCAGCTCCGCACCTGGCTGTAACGCTGCCATCCTGCTGACCGCAACCGGCAGGCATCACATTCACCACAGCCAAAACCCCAGGCATGCCGGGTGCGACGGTCGCCGTTGTAGCAGGTGTGGGTTTCCTGCACGATCAACTCGACAAGCGCGGTCCCGCCCAGCGATTCCGCCAAGGTCCAGGTTTCAGCCTTGTCGATCCACATCAACGGCGTCTCGAGCACCAACCGCGCGTTCATGCCCAGGTTGAGCGCGGTCTGGAGCGCTTTGATTGTGTCGTCGCGGCAATCGGGATAGCCGCTGAAGTCCGTCTCGCAGACGCCCGTCACGACCCGCTTGAGGCCGCGCTGGAAGGCGACGATCGCCGCAAAGGTGAGAAACACCAGATTGCGCCCGGGCACGAAGGTCGCCGGCAGCCCATCCGCGCGGCTGCCGGCCATCGGCAGGTCTGCGGTCAGCGTGCTCACGCTGACCTCACCCAGCACGTCGAGCGGGATCACCCGGTCCGGTCCAAGACGGCGGGCCCAGAGCGGCGACAGGCGAGCCACGCCCTGCCGGATCGGCTCCCGGCACTCCATCTCGACAGCGTGCCGCTGGCCATACGAGAACCCAATCGTCTCGACGCGTTTGTAGCGCGACAGCGCCCAGGTCAAACAGGTCGTCGAGTCCTGTCCGCCCGAGAAGACCACGAGGGCGGACGAGTCAGCGGTGCTCATGGTCAGCCGGCGCGTAGTAGGTGCAGGTCTCGCCGCAACTATCGCGGTAGATCGTCACCCTTGTGATCGGCCCGATAGGCTGGATCCGATCGAAGATGAAACGGGTGATGTTCTCCAGTGTTGGCCGCTCCAGCCCCGCAATGCGGTTGAGGAACTTGTGATCGAGGGTCCGGCGCATCTCTGCGAGTTTGCCTTCCAGCAGACCAAGATCGATCAGCATGCCCGTTTGCGGATCGGGCATGCCACGCACGGCGACCTCAGCCCGGAAGGAGTGCCCATGGATCTCCTCACTGGCTGGGCCGAGGGTGGTGCCGGTGAGCGTATGGGCGGCTTCGAAGTTAAACGACTTGGTGAGTTCCCACATCAGCGGATCCCCAGGTACTTGTGTGTTTGGAGGCTCAGCCGCCATTGCGGATGCGCCAGGCAATACGCGACGGCCCGCGCCGTGTTCGCGACCTGATCCGGTCCATCCATCGGCTGAAGCGAGAACCGCTCGAAGGACAAGGCGGCAAACCGCTCGGGCAAGGCATCCTCCTGCGGAAAGACCAGCTTCAGCTCGTGGCCAGCCCGGATCTTGAGCTCGGTGCTGCCTTTCGGGCTGACGCAGATCCAGTCGAGGCCCGGCGGAGGTTTCACTGTGCCATTGGTCTCGACCGCAATTGTGAAGGAGCGGCGGTGCAGCTCATCGATGAGAGCGGCGTCAACCTGGAGCAGCGGCTCTCCGCCCGTCAGCACGACAAGCCGGTGATCGGTCCCGGGTCCCCAAAGCTCCTCGATCTGGTGGCACAGATCGGCGGCAGTGGCGTATCGTCCGCCGAAGGTGCCGTCGGTGCCCACGAAATCCGTGTCACAGAACCGGCACGTGGCGGATCCGCGATCGCTCTCCCGCCCTGACCAGAGATTGCACCCGGCGAAGCGGCAGAAGACGGCCGTCCGGCCAGCCTGGGCGCCTTCACCCTGAAGCGTCAGGAAGATCTCTTTGACGGCGTAACTCATTCAGGTCTCGCTGGCGAGCTTGCGCCTGACACGCGGCTGGTCAATGCCGCTCCGGTCGGGAGACATCCGACGGCGGAGATGTCGATGATGCCGTGACACATGTGAGGCACGTGAAGGTTCGCTCTGCCGCGATCGTGTGCGCGAGCGTGACGGAGTCCAATCCGCCGGAACAGCTAACGAGAGTTTTCACCACGGCTCCTTGTTTTGACCGGGTAGGCTGCGACCGGATCGGCTCACGCGCCGATGAACGTGAAGCAGATGGAACTGTGAACGCGCGGCTTGACCAGGCGCTCACCCCATCCGCTTCTGCGTGGCATAAACGACAATTAACATGTGGGTGTCAATGAGAATGCATTCCATCACTTGGGGCCCATCAGGGGCGGTACGGTAGCGGCCCTAACCGGATCCGGTGATCGAGGAACTGGATCTCCTCAATCAGGCCAGGGTCATGGACAGCCTGAGAAGCCGGATCGTGGTGGAATGTCATCGCGCAAGCCTCACATTTCGCATCACTGGCCTCTCGGGCCTCCCATTGAGAGCCCCGTGCCAGGCCTAATCGGCCCGAAGCTGTGAATTTGGCCAAGTTGTGGAACGTTGCCGGGACAGATTGACTCGTCACTGGGTTATCGCCTGAGAATCCACACCCTGAACAGGGAGTGGATGTATGGGTCTGCATGTCTCGCCTGGGGAGCTGGCGGTTGGCTGGAGTCTTTCGTTTGCCGATACCGAGTTCGTGAATGCCAAGCCCACAGCAACCCGGCTCGGCTTGGCGGCGCAACTGAAGTTCTTTGCCGCGTACGGATTTTTCGCCACCACAGCGACCGATATTCCCGACGAGGCTGCGACCTATCTGGCCGAGCAGCTTGGTGTCAGCAGCGATCTTTCCGGCTACATTTTTTCCGGACGCTCGGGACGACGCCATTGCGCGGAAATCCTGCGCCATCTTGGCTTTCGCCGCATGAAGCGGGCGGATCGCGCCGCCCTTGCGGATTGGATTGCGAGGGAGCTGTGCCCACACGGTATGTCGGTTGGGGCAATGCTCGAGGAGGTCTTTCTCTGGTGCCGGGACCGCAGGATTTTCGGCCCCGCGCGCAAGGAAATGGAACGGCTGGTGCGCTCGGAGCGGCAACGCTTCGTGGAATCGTTTCTCGGATCAGCGTCGGACCGCCTGCGCCCGGAAGCGGTGGCGCTGATGGAAGCTTCGCTTACCGATTCGGATGGGGCGACCGGGTTCCATAAGATCAAGGCAGATCCGGGTGCCGCCACGCTGGAGAACATGCTGGACCTGGTGGAGAGGCTGGCCTTCATCAAAAAGCTGGAATTGCCACAGGATTTAATGTCCTCCGTGGGCAAGACCTGGACTGAGCAGATCGTTCGGCGTGTCGGCGCCGAAAAGGCTTCGGAGATGCGCCGGCACGCCCCGCGGCGGCAGCTCGGCCTTTATGCCATCTTCTTGATGGCGCGCGAGGCGCAGATCATCGATAGCATGATCGATCTCCTGGTCGAGACCATCCATAAGATTGGCGTGCGTTCCAAGCGCAAGATAGTGGCCGGGATCGCCAAGGACATAGAGAAGGTCTACGGCAAGGAACGGCTGCTGGTCGATATTGCGAGCGCGGCGATCGCGACGCCGGACGGCCAGGTCTGTGATGTAATCTTTCCGGTGGCGGGCAAGGAGAAGCTGGCGGCAATCATCAAGGAGCATAGGGCGAAGGGCACGCTTGAGCGACGAGTCTACGAGGTGATGCGCGGCTCCTATGCCAGTCACTATCGACGGATCCTGCCGAACCTGTTGTCGGCTCTGGAGTTCCGTTCGAACAATACCGTGCATCGGCCGGTGCTTGAGGCGTTGGACTGGATCAGGCGGGCTTTCGACACAGGCTGCCGCATCGTACCGCGCACGGCCGCCGTGCCGATCGATAGCGTCATTCCACCGAAGTGGCGCAGCGCGATCATCGGCAAGGACGGACGCATCAACCGTATCAGCTATGAATTGTGCGTGCTCAGCCAGTTGCGCGATCGTATCCGCGCCAAGGAAATCTGGGTGGTCGGGGCGGACCGTTATCGCAATCCGGACGACGATCTGCCCAAGGATTTCGAGAGCCGGCGGGCCGCCTACTATAGTGCGCTCAACCTCACGCCGGATGCGCGCACCTTCACGCACCAAATCAGGGCCGAGCTTGAACGCGAGCTGCGGCTGCTGAATGCGGAGCTTCCCCGCAACGACAAGGTGCGCATCCTGTGGCGCGGCGAGAACCGCATCTCGATCACGCCGTTTCAGCCGCTGCCTGAACCGCGGGGCCTGCAATCGCTCAAGGCCGAGATCGGCCGGCGCTGGCCGATGACGGAGCTCCTGGATGTCTTGAAGGAGACCGCACTCGATACCGGCTTTCTGGAAGCTTTTGAGACGTCGGCCTCCCGCGTGGCGCTTTCGCGCGGCGATCTCGACCGGCGCCTGATGCTGTGCCTTTACGGGCTGGGAACGAATGCCGGCCTGAAGCGCGTGGCGGCGGGATGCCCGGATGTCAGCTATGAGGAGTTGCTGCACGTCGGTCGTCGTTTCATCCATCGCGACGCGCTTGAGGCGGCCTGCGGGCGCGTTGTCAATGCGACGATTGGTATCCGCAACACCGCCCTCTGGGGCGAGGCCGGCACGGCCTGTGCGTCGGATTCCAAGAAGTTCGGCGCTTGGGATGGCAACATGATGACGGAATGGCACGCCCGCTATGGCGGCCGCGGGGTGATGATCTACTGGCATGTCGAAAAGGGCTCGACCTGCATCTTCTCGCAGCTCAAGCGCTGCTCTTCCTCGGAAGTCGCGTCGATGATCAAGGGTGTGCTCAGGCACTGCGCCGACATGGAAATCCAGCGGCAATATGTCGACAGCCATGGTCAGAGCGCGATCGGCTTTGCCTTTTGCCACCTGCTCGGGTTCGAACTCGCCCCGCGTCTGAAGGCGATCGCCCGGCAGAAGCTGGCGCTGCCGCATGTCGGCTTGCGGGCCGAATTGCCCAATCTGCTACCGGTTCTTTCCAGCGTCATCAACTGGGAAGAGATCGAGCAGCAATACGACGAAATGGTCAAGTATGCCGCCGCCATGCACAGCGGAGTCGCCGATCCAGAGGCAATCATGCGCCGGTTCGCGCGAGCCGAGGTGATGCATCCGACCTACAAGGCGCTTGCCGAACTCGGTCGAGCGATCAAGACAATCTTCCTGTGCCGCTATCTGCGCAATGAGCAATTCCGCCGTGAAATCCACGAAGGCTTGAACGTGGTCGAGAACTGGAACAGCGCCACCAGCTTCGTGTTCTTCGGCAAGGGCAGTGAAATCACCACCAATCGCCTGGAGGATCAGGAGATCTCGGCGCTGGCGCTGCATCTGCTGCAGAATTGCCTTGTCTATGTGAACACGCGCATGATGCAGGCGGTATTGACCGAACCGAAATGGTCGGGACGGCTGGCGCCAGAGGACTATCGCGGTCTCACACCGCTGATCTACAGCCACGTCAATCCTTACGGCCGTTTTGATCTCGATCTCAATCGTAGGATCGATTTCGAGCGGGAGGCTGCCTAGTTTTGGAGAACAGTAGTGGTCGAATTTTCTGAATCATGCCTGGATGAACTGTATCGATATGAACTGTCGTCGATAGAGTTCCAGGCCTATTTTGCCGGAATGAAGCGGGAGCTGCTTGCTAATGAGGCCGTTGCCGCCACCATCGTAACGCATGTCGTGCAATCCAAGGACAGTCGCCCGGATGCAGTCGTCATATTCGGGTTGTTGCTCGATGAGGCGAGGATGGGTATCGAGAATGATAGCCCGTACGGCGAGGTCTTCCTGAAAAATGCCGAGAGAGCTATCGAGGCTCAAGTTGCCGCCGGAGCCTGTGGACCGCTTCACCTCATGAAAATGGCCGGTCTATATCGGCGTGCCGGCCTGCCGGTGCCGGATATTTTGATCATTGATCCTGTTGGGGCGGAAATAGCTGCCGAGGTTCCGGTGCCCGACCTCGATGATGCTCTTGCCACTTTAGCTGCGGAAATTGAGGCAGAAGGCGGTGGCCCCTATGAGTTTTTCAACGGCCTGCACGAGATGACGGCCGGCATGTCGGAGGAGATGCAGGCCGGCTTTGTCAATCATCTTGCATCGTTGGACGATCCTATATTCGAGCGCTGCGCCTTGTACTGGCTGTTGTCGGGTACGTCGTTGGTACAGGAGGCTGCGGCTGCTGGTCTTCATGCGAAGCTCAAACGCACCAGCTTGCAGGTGAAGATTCTGTTCTATCTACCAATCATTCGCGGCTGGTTGCCAGCCAGCAACACTCGGGCAATTGTCGATGACATTGGCAAGCTGGCGCGACGAAAAGGTCTCTTTGGCGCTCCTGGTCATGACAAGGTGGAACCTATCGTCGGCGATATCATGGCCAGTGTTGCCGATGGTGTCGGGGCGCAAAGCATTTCGATTGTCGGAAAGGGGAACAACCAGACATTCATCGCAATGATTCTCTTGAAAACGGGGTATGGTATCAAGGATGCTTTTGTCATCCGCTGCCGCTCAAAGCGCGAGGCAAATAGCATTGTCTCGTACACTCGCCAGGAAGCAAATAGCGTTCGCATAGATCGGATGACTGCTGAGTTGTTGCTGGAGGCGGCATTGGCGGATGGAATAGAAAATGGGTACATGCCGGCGCCGGGCTTTATCGACGTGATGGAAGCCTGCGATTTGAACGGTCTGCGGCCACAAGAAAGAGATTTGCAGGCTCTGTTGGACTATGCTGATCCGCAGCGAGAGGTCCAAGATGCCACACCGGTGAAATTAGACCTGATGCTCAATGATGATAAGGCACTGGATGCGCTTTTACCACTGACCGACAGTTGGTTTGAAGACACGGGGGAGACGCGCAACATCATTCGACGATTCCGCTCGGCACGGACCGTTGAAACCAAAATCTGGGCCTTTCTTGAAGGTCGGCGCGAAATCTGGGCGAGGCGCTTTCTGCAAACCGCGATTATCCTCAGATCGGCGAAGAAGGAGGATCAGTCGAAAACGTTAACGGCTGCGGCCTTCGCACTGATGCAGAAGCATCCCTTGCAAGACATCCCGCTCATGGAGGATATCGTCTTTACTACCCTGGAGGCTGGAGGCGCACCTTTGTAGTGATGTTTTGGGTATACCCGCACGGCACACTGGCATTTGAACACGTCGCAACCGGAAAAGACTGCTCATTTTGGGAACGAACTGCATTATTGAACAGCTCATCGGAGCGGCACACCCAAAATGAACAGTTTCCATGACCCGCATCGGATATGCCCGCACCTCGACCACCGATCAGAACCTTGACGCACAAATCGCCGCGCTCAAGGCCGCCGGCTGCGAGGTCATCCGCGAGGAGCAGAAGAGCGGTGCCTCGCTCGAAAGACGCCCGCAGCTCAACACCATTCTCGACTTCATTCATGCCGGCTCAAGGCCAAGGGCGCGCATCTGTTCGCAACCGAGCAGCCTGTCGACACTTCCACCGCCGCCGGCAAGGCCTTCATTGACATGCTTGGCGTCTTTGCCGAGTTCGAGACCAATCTGCGGCGCGAGCGCCAGGCCGATGGCATTGCTGCCGCCAGCAAGCGTGGCGTCTACAAGGGACGGCCACCGAAGATCGACCGCGCCGAAATCCGGCGCCGCCTGAAACAGGGCCACGGTCCGACCCAGATCGCCCGCGATCTCGGCATCTCACGCGGAACCGTCTACCAGGTGCGGAAAGGCGAACCAGAATGGGCAAAACCACACGCATAGTTCGGCTGACCCCGGCAGCCTGCGAACAAATCCAGGATCGCATGCTTGAGGCTTGCCGCAAGATCGCCGCAGATCATGGATTGGTCATTGAGAGCGCCGGCTGGCGCGGCCTGGACTCTGGCATTGGCTTCGAGCCCGCGTTTCGTGTCAGCATACCCGCTCCCGACGGAACGCCTTTCAATCTGGCAAAGGATATGTTCAGGTATCTGGCCGAACAATACGGTTTGGCAGCCTCTGACCTCGGACGTGAGTTCACCACTGGAGACGAAAGATTCCGGATCACCGGCATCGATCCAAAGCGACCGAAATATCCAATCTCCGTCGAGCGCATCCCCGACAGGCGTGGTTTCAAGTTCACCGCCGAAAACGTCGCCATGCTGCTGAAAGCCCAGACCAAACCATGATGTTCGTCAAACGTTCCTCAACTTGGCCAAAATCGCAGCTTCGGGCCGATTAGGCCGAAATGGCGGCTGTCACTTTGCCTTTAACTTTGAGATTCGTCGCGTTGGGTGTCGAAAAGCGACATTCTTTGCCCTTAAAGGCGAGATGCCGATCAGGTTTGTTCGCTGCTCTTTGATCCTGCGTGTGAACGCGGTGCTATATCTGGGGCGCGATACGATCGACGGTGGCGAGCAAACGGGCTTCCTTGTGATAGGTCCGGAGCAAGGCGACCTTGGCGAACTCTGTCAGGTCCCGTTCCATCTCCATCGCAGCCAGCTGCACGCCCCTCTAAACGCTGTCTCACTTTAAGGGGGAAAAATCTCGATTTTATAGGCAAAATCTCACATTTAGCGGCAAAGGATTGCCATTGATTTTGTTGGGTTCCTTATCTCGCCTTTAGGGGCAAAGCGACAGCCGGAATAGGCGAGCCGGAAGTGATAGAGCCGGTGATCGAGGGGCTGGCCGGCAACGGTGACGGCAAAATCGGCCATGTCGGTGAAGTCGGACAGGCCCATGCGCCCGGGCTCATGGACTTGGCGAAAGATGACCTCCTGCTCGGGACCATGCAGGGCGCGCCAGGATCGGACGCGGCGCTCGAGGGTGCGGCGGATGATCTCCTCGAAGAGAGCGACGGGGCGCAGGCCCGGGGCGGCTTGAAGAAGGGGAATGATCTCACTGTCCCAGACGGGGGCGAGCGGGTCGGGACGCCGGCGCCCGCGTGGAGTCTTCTTCTGGGACGGCAGACGCGGGTCCTTGTCGATGCGGGAGGCGGTGGACGGGCTGAAGCCGGCCTTGGCAGCGGCGATCGGGCTGGTGTTGGTGTGACGGAGCTTCATGTACAGTCTCATCTGGCAGTCGGTGATGTGGCGGCCGGGCAAAGGGCGAGTTCCTCATTTGGTCGTGAAGAACCCCGATCCTTATCCGGTCGGCCGCGACGGCCAGACGGTGCGATCCTGACGGATCGCACCGTCACCTCTCATTCTGATTGCCGCTCAGCTTCCACCCTGATCGCCGCGCCTTAAACTCGGGTTTGACTGCGTCAGTGTAGACGGGCGGACATGAGCCAACCTGTCAGCTACAAGCGCCATCGCTTTCCGCCTGAGATCATTGCCCATGCGGTGTGGCTGTACTTCCGATTTCCCCTGAGCCTGCGGCTGGTCGAGGAGATGCTGCTCGAGCGCGGCATCGCCGTCTCCTACGAGACCATCCGACGCTGGGCCCTGAAGTTCGGGCCGGCGTACGCTCGCCGTCTCAGGCGCAAGACACCACGCCCCCCAACATCTGGCACTTGGATGAGGTCGTGGTCACCATTGCCGGTACGAAGCACTGGCTGTGGCGAGCGGGCGACCCAGACGGACGTGTGCTCAATGAGATCGTCCAGAGCCGGCGCAATCCCAAGGCGGCCAAGCGGGTTCTGCCGCAAACTCGGTTTCTACTTGTCGACTGCCTCGGACGGGCGTCAGCCTGGTTCTGGACAGTCAACGGTCCAGCGTTCTCGCGATGATCTCAAAATAGCGCTCAAAACGCCGATACTTCGAGTTTGCGACAGAACCTCTCCGACAGCAAAGCGCCTGCTTAAGACCTCCGAGTTGCAGGCGATTTGGTGAACTCTCCGAGCCAAAGGAGCCAGGATGTTTGGATCACCCGAGTCCAGAACAGTAGCGGATTGGTAGCTTCCAGAAAGCGCCCCAACCCTTCAAGGGGAGGCACTGGCCGGACGGTAAGAAGCATCTGCTCCTGCCCACCTTCGCAGGCGCAGCGATGGAGGATCTCGATGTCGGCATTGAGGAGGTGCGCGGTTAGCTTTGTTTCATCATAGTTACCTTGAGCCATGGCCTCATCTCCAGGTCCTTGCAGGACTAGCATAGCAGCGAACGTGAAGCAGTTCGTGCGCCAGTGAGCCGCATCCCCGCCAGCGGCAGCGGAAGGTGGGCTGTGGTGGAGCAGCGAGCGGCTCACACAGCTTCGTTCCAAAAACTGGCCCAGTCAGAAGACCGGAGCCTCCGGTCATCTCTGATTACTCGCTTTACCAATGCCTCAACGGCTGACAGCCTTTGTATCAAGATGTCAGCGGCAGCACTGGTAAGCCCCCATGCACTCGGTGTTCCTTCGACATAGACCGTGAAGGTGCCGTCCTGAGTGGCTTTCTTGGCAATCCGGGCCATCGCGCAATGCTCCTTCTGTGAAGCGGTCGAATCCTGAGGTGGGAATTCGAACGGTAGAGACATGGTCTGCATCGACCAAGCGGTGGTCTTGCTGCAATGTCAGTCTGTGAAAACTGCCCGGCGCGGGTTGTTCCAGTGACGGGGATGGTTAGGTTCCTGCATCGTGGGCCAAGTACCAGTGCACGCAGAGCAGGATCACCGAGTAATCAAAAGGCTTGCCCTTGAACACTGGGTCCTCCGCTGCCGAGACTATCATCCCAGTACCTGAAAGTTTGAAACAACGCGTTTGCGACAGACCCCTCATGCGTGCCCGCTTGGCGCGATCATCGCAAGGAAGCATGCGAGCGAATGGCAGGCGTAGACCCCGACATCTCGCTTCAAATATTGAGAGCCATCCTCATCACGTTCCATCTCCTTCGTCTGGTGCTCGATCCTGGCGAGAATGCCGCGCCGGAACACGTAGGACCTCCGACAGTGCGCACATCGGCTCCGCTGATCGAGCCGCGGGTTCGGCACCTTCGACGGGTCCATCAGGATGCCAAGGATTCTCATGGAAACCTCACCGGGTTCTCAAGTCCCGCCGTCGGGCTCGATGAAACAGAACACCTCTTCCTTGCCAAAGATGGACGATGACGGAGGTGGCGCGCACAGGTGAGGTTCAGCGCCGAGTCCATCGGGCACCTGGTCCCGCGGGACGAGCTTGCTGGGAGGAATGTCCACCCACTGACCGTATTTAAGCGCGGTCCAGCGCTTCCTGACGCTGTCCCACTTCGCTTTAGTGGGAGCGCAGTCCTGCTCACTGCAACAGCTCGAGTTCTTCACGTCCGGGCGCATGATGCCGTTATAGAGGTGATGATACGCGCCGTGTGCCATGTGATGTTCGTGAGAGTGTCCCTCCTCGGCCCTCACAGGGAGGGAGTAGAAGAGGGCCGCGATGACGATGATTGTCATCACGACCGCTAAGGCGTTATTGCAGGCCGCCCAGATTTCGGCACGCCGCATCGAAGCCTCCTTTTCCCTAAGACCGACGCTCGGCCGGGTCGGCGTCGTGCCCTCAGTGATCACGAGCGCCGTCACCCACAGCCGCACGGAGTTACGCCGACATAAGGTGATGATGATCGCGGCCGCACCCCACGCCAATTGTCCGCGTGGCTGATTGGATTACACGTTGGTATGGGCTGGCGATGCGCGGGGTATAAGCGGGGGGATGTCACATCAACCAAGTAAAGGCCTTTCCGGCGCGGGCCTCGCCTGCCTAAGTCCTTGAAAACGCACCATCGGGCATCCGCGCGAGGGGCAGCGTGGGTAAGTAAAACTCGTTGATGTGACAACGCGCTTCCGAGAAGTGCCGGAGCCTGACCTCAGGGGGTGTGCCTGAGAACGGACCTTGGCGCCGCATGGGGTCGGCCTTCTGCGAAGGGATCCTCGCATAAGCATGGCTTTACCGGACGTAGAGCAGGATCGCCGAACAATCAAAATGCCTGGCGTTGAACACCACGTCCTCCGCTGTCGGGATTTCAATCACAGTAGCTAAAACTCTGAAACAAACTGTTTGCGGCATAACCCAGCGAGGATCTACCAAGGTGCGACAGCATTCTGCCTAGTGGATGAGGATACCTATACTTTGATGTGATTGCTGTCGCATAGGGATGCCGCTTAAATCCTGCCCTGCGATAGGGCGACGAGGTCGCAGCATTGCTGCCCGTCTTGGGCGTTTCCTCCTCAAACTCTGGGCCGCTGGTGACAGTGGCCTTTTTCTTGAGTGCTCCCTTGTAGTGGGGTCAAAGGCAAGTCAGCACTGAGCCTTGAGGGAGATTTAGGATGAGATGACCGGCGTTACGCGAAAGGTCCGATCCCAACGGGCAAACATGTTCCTCTGTTTTCCAATGCAACCGATTGGAACAGCCGATCCGAACAAGGCGCATTCGTTGCTTTGTCGTGCCTCCGACACATTGTCGCAGAGACGCGCACACTCTTTCCAGAGGAGACGCGTCATGGCGCAAGAAGGAGCCGAGGACTGGCCCGTCGTGAACCAGCATCTGCAAGAGTTTGGCCTCGCCCGAATGCAAGCGAATGTCCCGTCCGTCATATGAACGCTCCTGACGAAGGGCGATGTGATGATCGCTGTCGCAGACCGGCCGGGGACCAGCGGCACGCCATATGCCCAAATCAACAGGCGTACGAAGCGGCTCGAAGTCCTGCCCTGCGGCGGAGTGGAACGCTCGCATGAAGCATCCGAGTGAAACCACGATTGGCTGGGTTCTGGCACAGGCGGCGCGGCTTCACCGCTTTTACCTGAACGAGAAGCTGGCTGAGATCGGCCTGTTCGCCGGTCAGGAGCAGGTGCTCCAGGTGCTCGATACGCAGGATGCAATCACGATGGGCGACCTTGCCGCCATCCTGCGGGTGCGGATGCCGACTGCCTCCAAGGCCGTGACACGACTGGCGGCTTTGGGCCTGGTCGAGCGGCAGTCCGATGGCGGGGATCAGCGTATGGTCCGAGTCAGACTGACCCGGAAAGGCAAGGCCGCTGCCGTTCGCATTCATGTGCTCTGGGATGAGGCGGAGAGCGACATGGTAGCGGGGTTCGCCCTCAAGGAGAGCAAGCGGTTGCGCACGTTTCTCTTGCGAGCAGCGAGCAGCGACATCGTCACATTAATGGGCGTCCGACGGAATTCAGGCTAGGAAGAGGTTGGTTTCAGGCGGCGAGCGCCACAGAGGTGATGTCCGCCCATACCTCGAAGGCCGCTCTGCGGGCCTTGCGATAGTTGGTAGCGGTCAACTGATGGCGCCGCAGGTGAAACAGGTTGCTGATCGGATCATGGATCGAGAGAAAGCGCTGCGCCTGTCGCGCTGACTTGAAGCGCTTCATCTGCCGTTCGCGTCGGCGGGTGGGCTGGTGGGAATTCTCCGCTCGATTATTTAATCCTTTGTGCTGCCGATGCTCGATGCTCAGGCCCATGTCCCTGCGAGCCGCGCCGTAGGATCCAAGTTTGTCCGTGATCATCACCCGCGGAGCCATGGCGCTCTTCTTCAACAGCTTGCGCATCAGGCGTTTGGCGGCTTTACGATCCCGGCGGCTCTGGACCAGGACATCCAGGACAAAGCCGTCCTGGTCCACCGCCCGCCACAACCAGTGCCTCTTTCCGGCAATGGTGATCACCACCTCGTCGAGATGCCAGCGATCACCCGGTCGAGGAGTGCGCTGGCGGATGCGATTAGCATACTCCCGACCGAACTTCTCGGCCCAGCGTCGAACCGTCTCGTGACTGACCTCGATCCCGCGGGCCGCCAGCATCTCCTCGACCATCCGCAGGCTCAGGGGAAAGCGGAAGTAGAGCCAGACTGCGAGGCTGATCACCTCAGCAGGGAAACGGTGGCGGGCATAGAGCGAGTGACGGAGCTTCTTCATACCTCCCCATACGGCGGCATCTGATTGCAGTTCGTTAATGTGACGATGCCATTTGAGCTGCCCTGTTCCGACCGCGAACTGATCCATCCCAGATGACTGCGATGTCCGAGAAGACGCTTTATGGAGCAGGGCATAAACGAGGTGCTGGGGCTCGGGATCTGTTCCGCAAAAAGAAAGCGCCCCACCATCTCTAGGGGCGCGTTAAGGTCCGACCCGTAGGGGCAAAAAAGGTCGGTCGGATCTCTATACCGACCTCAATGGCCTGTTGTCTGTCGGATAAATGACAGTTCTGCGAGGAAATCTCCCGCTGATCCTAAACTACCAGCGAAGAGATTGCTCCATCGCCGTCTGAGGTCAAGACAGCAATTTTGCGGAACAGGCCTTATGTAATGTTCCGCCGAGCCAACCTCGTAACTGTGGCCCAAAACCTGCCCACAAAGCCCTCAGCGCACGTTCGGCGCTCTGTAATGGCCGGTGGCTTCGGGCCTGCTTCGCTGCGCTCCGGGCGCGGCTACCGCTTGCGCGCCTGGACAGCTTTCGCGGGAGGCCGAGCCTCCCCTTTCACAAAGCCGCCACCGCTCAAGGCGCCGGCGACATTCACACCTAAGTAGGGCAGGGCCGCCGTATCCTGTGGCAACCAAGTTGAAATGTCTCGATTTGTGCAAAGTAGAAGTGTCAGTCAGGCCGGGTGAGACGAAGCCTGGGACGGCGGCGCAGCGACCTTCCGATCCGCGCGCCGCCGTCCCAAGCGTTCGGATTGAGGCCGGGACCTAACCACCTGCGCGAGGCGATCCGCACGGTCTTTCATCAGGCCGGTCTTCTGGCTCGAGCGGGTACTGTCAGGTTTGCTATAACTCAGGGTCTGTGGCAGGTTCTTGGGCATGAGCACGACGTCCGACCCCTACCGAGGCTTCCGCTTCCCGCCTGAGATCATCAATCAGGCCGTTTGGCTATACCACTGCTTCAGCCTCAGCCTGCGTGAAGTCGAACTGATCCTGGCGGCGCGAGGCATCGTGGTCAGTTACGAGACGATCCGCGAGTGGAGCTTGCGCATTGGACGGACCTACGCCAACAGCCTCAGACGGTGCCGGCCAACGCCAGGAGACAAGTGGTTTCTCGATGAGGTGTTTGTCCGCATTCGGGGCAAACTGCACTATCTCTGGCGGGCTGTTGATCAGCACGGGAACGTGCTCGACGTGCTGGTCCAGAGCCGGCGCAACAAGAAGGCGGCCAAGCGCTTCTTTCGCAAGCTGCTGACGGGCTTATACTATGTCCCGCGGGTCATCGTGACCGACAAACTCGGATCCTATGGAGCGGCGAAACGCGACATCCTGCCAAGCGTTGAGCATCGGCAGAGCCGGTATCTCAACAACCGCTGCGAGGTCTCACACCAGCCCACCCGACGGCGAGAGCGCCACATGCGGCGGTTCAAGTCGGCCCGGCACGCGCAGCAGTTCCTCTCCACCCACACTCGGATCCACAACCACTTCCAACTTCGCCGCCATCGCCTCTCGGCCAGTGAGTACCGTGCTGCCCTCGATCGGGCCTTCATCGCCTGGCGCGATGCGACCGGTACTGCCTTCGTAGGTTAACCTGAACCGACCTGACGCTGCGTCAGCGGGCACTTTCGCGACTCGACCTCAAGTTGATGGAGTGGACGCTCCCTGCTCACCGGCATCAAAGTGCCAAAGGGTGGTCGTCATGAAGAGGGCCACAAGGAGAGGGAGCGTCCGCCATGCAGATTACCACAGTCGGCCTGGATCTGG
>NZ_JBVVAK010000094.1:0-31088 GCF_055792825.1 Microvirga sp. GN3 | reverse complement strand
ACTCGGCCTTCTTCTCCACCGGCCAGCGCTGCACCGCCTCCTCGCGCCTGATCGTGACGGACGGCATCCACGACCGGTTCGTGGCGGCCATGCAGGAGCGCATGCAGGGGCTCGTCATCGACGATGCCCTTAAAAGCGGCACGCAGATCGGCCCGGTGGTCGACCAGAGCCAGCTCGACCAAGATCTGAAGTACATCAAGATCGGTCAGGAGGAAGGCGCCAAGCTGGTGGCCGGCGGCGAGCTTCTGAAGCGTGACACCCCCGGCTTCTATCTGGCGCCGGCTTTGTTCACGGAGGTGAGCAACCAGATGCGCGTGGCCCGCGAAGAGATCTTCGGGCCCGTGGCGACCGTGACGCGCGCGAAGGATTACGACGAGGCGCTGGAACTGGCCAACGACACGCCGTTCGGCCTGTCGACGGGCATCTGCACCACGAGCCTGAAATACGCCAGCCACTTCAAGCGCAATGCCGAGGCCGGCATGGTGATGGTGAACCTGCCCACCGCCGGCGTGGACTATCACGTGCCGTTCGGCGGCCGGAAGGGCTCGTCCTACGGTCCGCGCGAGCAGGGCCGCTACGCGCAGGAGTTCTATACCACGGTCAAGACCGCCTACACCTTCGACGGCAATGGGCCTTACGTGCCGAAGACCAAGGGAAGCGAGTAACTGATACAGGCCGTATGGACGGAGAGATTCCCAGCTCTACCGCAATCTGGAGAAGCCGGCTGCTGCTTTCCAGCAGGGCGACCGCCTCTCGTCAACCTCGGGTGTGAATTCCCGCCTCGTCTTTCGTCAAACGCCTTCCCGCTCCCGCAGGAGCATATCAAAGGTGTGCGTAAAAGCGGGGAAGATCAGCTTCAGACCGATCGCTATCAACGGATCGATCAACATCATCATTGTTGAGTTCGCACTGATTATTGATGCCGTACTCATCGGCACGTTTGGCTAGGACGGATGCCTCTCTGCCGTACAGATTGTTGGATCTGTCGTTGTCATATGTACCTGGATGCTCATCATTAACTTATCCCTTGTAGGGGCGCGCTCAAAGCTGCAGCCTGACGTCGGGCGTCAGGCTGCGAAACTAGGCGGGTGAAGCATCCGCCGTACTCAGCGGTAGAAATGGCGCTTCAGAGCGTGGCGCCGATCTTGCGCAGCTCCGCGAGGACAGGGGCCTTCGGAAGCCAAATCTTGTCATATTCGGCGATCACCGGATCCGCGTCCTTCACGTCAGCAACGACGATCTTGACCGGTTGTTTTGAGAAGTTCTCCAAGAGGCCAGGCTGGTTGGCAACAATCTCATCGATCTCGGCATCAAGCGCTGTACGGGTAACTTTAGAGATCAGCTCACGATCGGCCGCTGGCAGGGTGGTCCAGACCCGGCCGGAGACCAGCGCCACCATGGGCATGTGAACGGCATTCATCCGCAGGATGGTCTTAGAGACCCGATCAAAGCGCTGATTCCAGGAGAAGTCGAGATCCGCCTCGAGGCCGTCGACCTGGCCATTAGCCATTGCATCGAATACCTGTGGAGTCGGGATTGGTGTGGGAGCTGCTCCCAGGATCTGGTAGAAATCACGGTAGGCGGGGGTCGGATTGATCCGCAGCTTCATGCCTTTCAAGTCGGCGGTGGACGAGATGTCCTTCGCCGAGAATACCGCACGAATCGACGTGATGCCCCAACCAAGGCCAATCGTGCCGGTCTCCTTTGGAAGGTAGTCGAACAGACTGAGCGCGACGGGATGACGAACGAGCTTCGCCACAGCCTCCGTGGAACGCACCACGTAGGGAGCGTTGATTGCCGCAATCGCCGGGACACGCGAGCCAAGCTCGGCGGCCTGGATGAAGGCCATATCGAGGGCACCCGACTGGAGTTGCTGCATCATAGCGGCTTCATTGCCGAGCTGGCCGGCATGGAAAACGGTAAGCGACAGGCGACCGTTGGTTTCCGCCTTCAGCATTTCGCCGACTTTCAGAGCAGCGTTGTTCCAGGGATGGTTCGGAGGCGTAATGACGCCTAGGCGGAACTCACGGCTTTGAGCGCGTAGTACCGTCGGCGTCGCGAGCGGTAGAGCCGCGCCCGCTGCTAAGGCGAAAAGATGTCGGCGGGAAATCGTCATGACTGGTGCTCCATGGCTTCTTCAAGTTAATCGATGAGGGCAAGCGAGAGGGTGGGCCATACTGACAAGATGATCAGCATCAAGAAGGAAATGACAAAGAAAGGTATTGTCACCATGAACATCTTGCCGGGCTTAGCCCCCGTCACGGCGGCCGCAACGAAGAAGCAGAGGCCGACGGGAGGCGAGAGAAGCCCGAGCACCAAATTGATTACAACAACGACCCCGAAATGCCGCGGATCGATATGATAGACCTCGGTGGCGATCGGTAGGAGAATTGGCACCGTCATGATCAGGCCGGGGATACCGTCGATGACCGTGCCGATGACAATCAAGATAACGTTCACCAGAAGCATGAAGGTAATCGGATCACGGGCAACCGACTGGATCCAGCCCGCCACTTCCAGTGGAACCTTGCCGAAGATTAGAATCCAGGAGAACACCGCCGCTGCGGCCACCAGAAACAGAACAATGGCCGAGTAGATCCCGGATTTGAGCAGCATTTCCGGGATTTGGGAGAAGCGGAACTCGCGAGTCCAGTACCGACCAACCAATGTCGCCGCAATTGCTCCCACGGCGGCTGCTTCCGTAGCATTGGCGAGTCCTGTGAGGATGGAGCCGATGATCACCACCGGGATTGATAATGTAGGCAGCGCACGGAACACAGTCATCACGCGCTCGCGCGGAGTCATCCGTGCCCCGGCAGGAAAATTGTAAATGAAGCCCATCACCGCGATGATGACGCAAAACAGCACCGTCAAAAGAATGCCGGGGATGATACCGGAGATCAGCATGTCTGAGACAGGCACCTGGGCCAGCACACTGTAGACCACGAACATCACCGATGGTGGAATGATCGGGCCAAGCATTCCCGCGTAGGCAGTAAGACCCGCCGCGAATGTTTTGTCGTAACCTTGGCGCTCCATCTCGGGCACCATGATCTGCGACATGATTGCAACTTGAGCCGTGGCCGAGCCTAGGATCGACGAGACGAACATATTGGCCAGCACGTTCACGTAGGCCAAGCCGCCCCGCAATGCACCCACGAATGCCATTGCCATGTCGACGATACGGCGCGTGATGCCGCCCCCGTTCATGATCTCGCCGATCAGAATGAAGAGGGGAATGGCAATCAGGCCGTAACTGTCTACTCCACTGAACATCTGAAGCGGATAGGATTGGAATAGCAACGGGTTGCCTGAAGCGGCGATGTAGACAATCCCTGCAAGGCAAAGGCATAAGCCGATTGGCACACCAACCAGCATGATGGCAACAAAGGCGGCTGAAGTGACCATCAATTGATTCCATCGCTGGTGGTGGCGTGGAATGCCGGGAAGACGCTTTTCTCGACAACACCCAGATCTTCCAATGTGTTGGCAAGACCGTGCAGCGTCATTGAGGCCGCGAAGATCGGCAAGGTGAGATACACGACCCAAGTCGGCCAGTTCAGCGTCTGGGTGCGCTCCGTGTAGAGAAAGTTGAAGCTCTCACCAGCATAAACTTTTGCATCAAATCCCGCGCGGGCGATGCCAAGCGGATCCATCCACAGCCAGCACATGATACCAAGTCCGATGCCGAAACCGACGACGGCCAATGCGGAGATGATCCGCGCGATCGTCTGTGCCCGTGGGGAGAGCCGCTCGGTGAGCATGGTCACGGCAAAGTCGAGGCGGAGCCGCGTCATCGCCGAGGCCCCAACGAACGTAAGCCAGACAGTCGCATAGACTGCCGACTCGTCGATCCAATAGATGGGCAGACCTGCATACCGGGTGGAAACATTCACCAGGATCAGCAGGGACAGGATCGCCATAAGGCCCATGATCGCGACCCGTTCGACAGCGAGCAGTCCGTTGGAGAAGGCAATGAGCGCACGTATAGGCCAGAACGGCATACGGGAGTCCGGCAATGACTCGCTTGCCGATGATAAATTCCGTTCGATCGCTTGCACTCGCACAGCTCCATTCAGCTTCAATCAAAGGGATACCGTATACAATCGACAGGTCAATCGCGCCGGCTAGGCATTTCTCTTGGCAATTCGTAGCAGGCCGCCCCGGCAACGCCTTCGACAGGCGGAGATGCTGTTGAGCCGATCCTCGAATGGGAGCAGGCTGCCTTTTTTACGACGCGGGCACAGCACAAGTCCGGAGGCATCACCCTCAACACCGCGGAGATAGCGCTCCTCGAGCGGATGTGGACCTTTGGGTTCGTCGCTATGGGGCGATATCAAAAACGAAAGGCCCCCCAGTGGGAAGGGCCTTTCGCATTGCCGTCAGGCGGCGTATTTCTGCACCGTACCAGACTGCTTGCTCCATTCCGCATACCAGGCGTCAAAGAGCTTCAGCTGTGTCTCAGCATAGCCACGCTGACTGTCCGAGAGCGCATCAGCTTCATTGAAGTGAAGCGTGTATTCTGGGCTCCCTTTCAGCACCATTAGATGCTTGTAGTACAGCACCAGATCCGGTCCCTCGTCGAAGGAAGACAGGACGTGCAGCGCCTCCTCCAACTCCTTCGCCCGCTGGCGGGCCTCAGCATCGCCCTTCGCAGCGGCGCGGGAAAGAGCGCAGAGATGTAGCACCTCGCGGGGTAGCACATTGCCGATACCGGTGATCGCACCCGTGGCGCCGCAATTGACGAAGCCATGGAACACAGCGGTGTCAACACCGACCATCAGCGTTACACCATCATCCTGACTGGTGATGTGCTCGGCCGCATAGGTCAGTGCCTCGACGCCGCCGAACTCTTTGAAGCCGATCAGATTCGGATGCTCGGCACGCAGGGCGAAGAAGAGGTCGGCGCGCGTCGCAAAGCCGTAGTAGGGACTGTTGTAAATTACTGCCGGCAAATCGGGAGCGGCGGCTAGGATCGCCTTGAAATGATGACGCTGTGCAATCAGCGACGGGCCGCGGGAGAGGACACGCGGAATCACCATCAGGCCATGGGCACCGACCTTCTGAGCATGGGCGGCATGGGCAACGGCGGACGCGGTGTTGACGGCCCCGGTTCCGACGATAACCGGTACACCAACCTTCACGAGGCGCTCTACGCCTTCCATACGCTGCGCGTCTGTCAGCAGCGGCCAGTCGCCCATGGAGCCGCAATAGACAACTGCGGACATACCGGCCGCGATCAACTCCTGCCCCTTGCGCACCAGCGCGTCGAAGTCGGGGCTGCGATCAGCCTTACATGGTGTCATGAGCGCTGGGATGCAGCCGGAAAAAGCGTTGGATTTCATGCGGTTATCCTTCGAAAGCCTATTTTTCTGCCTACGCGATCAACGCCCGTACACCCCAAAATCTGTCCGGGCGCAGTCGCAGACCTTTCAGCAGTATTAGTCGGAACAAGATCGCCTGATTCTGCGCCGACCTCTCTATAGAGGATGGGACAGAGATCGGCTTGACATCGGCGATTTTATACAATCTACATTAACTGGAGTCAATGCCTCATCGTAGGAGCTCATAGAACAATGGTGAAGATCCGCGCTCGGACTTCGGACAGTGCACAAAGTTGTGCGAAGAGATCATGGGCTGCGGTTTGGCGCTCACCCGTCCGCCGCTTCTGCCTCTCGAAGGAGCTGAGAAGGCCGAGGTCGAGGCGATCATGGGCAAGGCGCTTAAAGATCGTCCAAAGCTCCCCGAGGTGGGCTTGAAGCCTGGGGCCTGATAAGGTGACGGCGGGAGCAGAATCTCCTTCGCCTCTTTCTGTCCATTCACGAGAAAAATCCTATCTACGAGCAAAGCTATGGCGCGTCACACCTTTTTCTGCATCGACGGTCACACCTGCGGCAATCCGGTCCGCGTGGTGGGCGGCGGCAGCATTCCCCAGTTGAAGGGGGACACGATGTTCGAACGGCGCCAGCACTTCCTGGCGGAGTACGACTGGATCCGCACCGGCTTGATGTTCGAGCCCCGTGGACACGACATGATGTCCGGTTCGATCCTTTCTCCGCCGACGCGCCCCGATTGCGATGTCGGGATTCTGTTCATCGAGACATCCGGCTGTCTTCCCATGTGCGGGCACGGCACGATCGGCACCGTTACCATCGCTCTCGAGAACGGCCTGATCCATCCCAAGACGCCAGGTCTCCTGCGTCTCGATACGCCGGCCGGTGTCGTCGAGGCCCGCTATGAACAGAATGGCCCCTTCATCGAGCGGGTTCGCATCACCAACATTCCTTCGTTTCTGTATGGAACAGGCTATGAGGTTGAAGTCGAGGGGCTCGGACACCTGACCGTGGATGTCGCCTATGGCGGCAACTTCTATGCCATCGTCGAGCCGCAGCCGCTGTATTCCGACTTGGCCGATATCAATCCATCGGACGTCCTGCGCTGGAGCCCGAAGCTGCGGGAGGCATTCAATGCACGCTACCGGATCGCTCATCCGGAGAACCCGGACATCAATCGCCTGACCCATGTTCTGTGGACGGGACGCGCGCAGACCAAGGTGGGTACGGCCCGCAATGCCGTGTTCTATGGTGACAAGGCCATCGATCGGTCACCCTGCGGCACCGGAACCTCGGCGCGCATGGCTCACCTGGCTGCCCGTGGCGAGCTGAAAGAGGATGATGCATTTGTGCATGAGAGCATCATCGGTTCCACCTTCGTCGGGCGCATCGAAGGGCGGGCGAAGGTCGGAGACCGCGATGCCATCATTCCGTCCATTGAGGGATGGGCGCGGGTAACGGGCTTCAACACGATCATCATCGACGACCGGGATCCCTTTGCGAACGGCTTCCAAGTCGTGGATCAAACCCGCTCTACGTAGGATCGAGTAAATACGTTGGGCGGCTCGGAGACCGAGTCGCCCTTGTCTTTGCGGTCTCCTCCACAACAGGTTTTATGATGCGGATTGCGATAGTTGGTGCAGGTATCATCGGCCTTGCGGCGGCTCATGCTCTTCTCGACAAGGGACATCAGGTCACTCTTGTCGATCCGGGCAACAATCCGCAGCGGCCGACCGACGGCAATGCGGGCTGGATCGCGCATATGGACGTGATGCCACTGGCGTCGCCCAAGGCCTGGAGAAATCTGCCTCGCTGGATGATGGATCCGCTCGGGCCACTCAGCATCAGACCAGCTTATCTTCCCGCTCTGGCGCCGTGGCTGTTGCGTTTCGTCTTAGCCTCATCTCCTGCGCGTATCAAATCCAGCATCGCCGCGATTCGCGCGATTAACGCAGAGGCCCTACCTTGCTGGAAAGCACTTCTCTCTTCTCTACGCTTGGAAGGCCATCTTCGTGAGAAGGGGATTCTCTCGGTCTGGCGAGATCGCAACCACTTCCTGCGGGCTGAAGACATCATTAGCCTTCAGAAGAATTTCGGTATCCCGCTGGAAGTCCTTAAGCCAGAGGACCTGAAGGACATTGAGCCAGCGCTGCACAACGTCGAAGCGGCAGTCCTCTATCAGGATGGCTGCCACGTCTCCGACCCCGCGCTTCTTGCCGCCGATCTGTCGCGGCTCGCGCTGGAACGCGGGGCCGAACTTGTCCCTGCAAGGGCATTGTCCGTTGAACCTGCAAGCGATGCCGTTCATATCCGCACGGACAGTTCGGCGAAGGCTGTGACGGCAGATCGTGCTCTGATCTCCGCCGGTGTCTGGTCGCGAGCGCTGGCCAAGCGGCTGGGCGATGCTATTCCACTTGATACGGAGCGGGGCTACAACGCCACTTATACGAAGGGCGCGTTCGGCCTCAACCGTCCGGTGATGTTCGAGGGCGAAGGTTTCGTCGCTTCGACGCTCGACACCGGCGATCGCGTCGGTGGTTCGGTGGAATTCGCCGGAACGCAGGCTTCGCCCAATCACGAGCGCACCTCGGCCATGATCACACGCCTCAAGCGCTTCCTACCGCATCTCGATGGAAATCAGCCTGCCGAGCGCTGGATGGGTTTTCGTCCTTCAATTCCGGATTCCCTGCCTGTCATTGGTCAGGCCGGGCGCGACAAGCGCATCGTTTATGCGTTCGGTCATGGCCATTACGGCTTGACGCAAGCTGCCATCACATCGCGTCTCGTCACAGAGCTGATGGACGGCAAACCCAGTTCTCTCGATCTGACGCCGTTCTCGGCTCAACGTTTTTGATAGAATGGGTTAACGCTGTTGATGTGACGCACAACTCGAGTTGAAGGAGGAGAAGGCGCCAAGACAGTGGATCATGCCCACACGTCTGCGCTGCTCTCTCACATGCGTGACCCAAACCCAACGTTTTGGACGCCTAAAAAGATAGCCGTCTGGTCAACTGCTACGCAATGCCGCTCACGACCTTAGGCGAATTGAAGCATCGTTTCATGTTGCAAATTGTATCCAATATGCGATTGTGGACGTACTGATCTCAGGCGAGAATTGCCGGGCTCAGACACGAATCAACCAGGGAACGAGAAATGAAACTAAGGACCACCGCGGCTGCTCTTCTTTTTGGCATGCTCGCCGCAATGCCCGCCAAAGCGGACAAGCTCGACGACATAATTGCCTCCGGCACGCTACGCTGCGCCGTGACGCTCGACTTCCCGCCCATGGGCTCGCGCGACGAGAAGAACCAGCCGATCGGCTTCGACGTCGACACCTGCAACGATCTTGCCAAGGCGCTCGGCGTGAAGGCCGAGATCGTCGAGACCCCGTTCCCGGACCGCATCCCGGCGCTCGTCTCGGATCGTGCAGATGTGGGCGTTGCCTCAACCTCTGACACCCTGGAGCGCGCCAAGACAATCGGCTTCTCGATTCCCTACTTCGCCTTCAAGATGGTGGTCCTCACCCGTGAAGATACCGGCATCAACACCTATGAGAGCCTGAAGGGCAAAAAGACCGGATCGACCTCCGGCACCTTCGAGGCGATCGCGCTGGAAAAGGATGTCAAGAAGTGGGGCGGCGGCTCGTTCCGTCCGTACCAGACCCAGGCTGACGTGTTCCTGGCACTCTCACAGAGCCAGATCGACGCGACCGTCGTCACCAATACGGTGGCCCAGGCGACGGTCAAATCCGGCAAATTCAAAGGCTTCGTGGTCAAGGACGATGCGCCCTACGTGACCGACTACGTCTCCCTGATTGGCTTGCGCCAGGAGCAGGGGCTGCTCAACTACCTCAACCTCTTCGTAAATCAGCAGGTTCGCACCGGTCGTTACCAGGAACTGTACGACAAGTGGGTGGGCGGCGGTGAGGCGCCTGACCTCACTGTTAAAGGCGTCTATCGCTGATCAGCCGTTGAACGAGCGGGGGCAAAGCAATGCCTCCGTTCTTCCCAAGGCCCCTCAGTCGTTTGGACCGCCCCATCATGCTGAATTATACATTTCATTGGCGCCCGGCCTTCAATGCCCTTCCAGACATGCTGTGGGGCGCTCTGGTGTCTCTCCAGATCGCCGTGCTGTCGATGGTGATCGGTGTCGTCCTCGCTGTGTTCCTGGCGCTCGGCCGCCAGTCGAATAACAAGGTCTTCTATAGCTTCTCGACGGGATGGGTCGAGCTGGCCCGCAACACGCCGGCCCTGTTCCAGATCTACATGACGTATTTTGGCTTGGGCTCCTTCGGAATTCATCTCGATTCCTATGTGGCGCTTCTCGCCGGCATCGCCTTCAACAATGCGGGCTATCTCGCGGAGACCTTCCGCGGCGGCCTTCGCGTGATTCCCTTTACACAGACGCGTGCCGCTCGCTCGCTCGGCATGACCGCGCCGCAGGCCTTCCGCCTCATCGTGCTGCCGCAGATGTTCCGCATCGTGTTCTATCCCATGACCAACCAGATGGTCTGGGCGCTGCTGATGACCTCGCTCGGCGTCACGGTCGGCCTCAATACCGATCTCACGGGCGTCACGCAGGACCTGAACGTGCGCACCTTCCGTACCTTCGAATTCTTTGCCATAGCGGGCGTGATCTATTACCTGATGGCCAAGCTCATCACCCTCTCATCGCGCCTCTTCGCCTGGCGCCTGTTCCGGTACTAAGGGAGCTTGTGATGTTCGAGACAAGTCTCACCTGGAATGACGTTCTCTTCTTACTTCAGGGCGCGGGAACGACGCTGACCATCACGTTTTGGGCAGTGCTCGGCGGCACTATCCTGGGCATGCTCTTTGGTCTCATCCGGGCCACGTCGCCGTGGTGGGTTAACGCGCCAGTTGGCTTCGTGCTGGACATCCTGCGTTCGGTCCCTCTCCTAATCCAGTTCGTGCTCGCAAACTCGTTCAAGTCCATCCTCAAGCTCCAGGTATCTGCCTTCACGGTAGGCTGCGTGGTGCTCGCCCTCTATACGGCGGCGTACTGTGCCGAGATCGTGCGCGGCGGCATCCTGGCCGTTCCGCCGACCACGCGCCGGGCCGCTCGCTCCTTGGGCATGACCTACACGCAGGACCTGACCAACATCGTCTTCCCGATGGCCTTGCGTGTTGCGCTCCCGAGCTGGATTGGCCTTACGCTCGGCGTCATGAAGGACACGGCGCTCGTTCTCTGGATCGGTATCGTCGAATTGCTGCGGGCGTCGCAGGTCATCGTGACCCGCATCCAGGAACCGCTCTTCGTCCTCTCGATTGCTGGTTTGATCTATTTCCTCATGAGCTTCCCGATTGCACGGCTCGGGGCGCGGCTCGAAAAGCGGTGGCGCGAAAATGATTGAGTTGAAAGATGTCCGCAAATCTTTCGGTACCCTCGAGGTGCTGAAAGGCGTGAGTCTGACGGTTCAGAAAGGCGAGGTGGTCTCGGTCATTGGTGGCTCGGGCTCGGGCAAGTCTACGATGCTCATGTGCATCAACGGTCTCGAGCCGATCCAGGGGGGAAAGATCCTTGTCGACGGGATCAATGTGCATGCCCGCGGTACGGACCTCAACAAGCTCCGGCAGCGGATTGGCATCGTGTTCCAGCAGTGGAACGCGTTTCCGCATCTCACCGTACTCGAAAACGTTATGCTCGCGCTCCGCAAGGTTCTGGGCAAGAGCAAGAGGGAGGCCGAAGAGATCGCCGTCAGGCAACTCACCCATGTGGGTCTCGGCGAGAAGCTGAAAGTCTATCCCTCCAAGCTCTCTGGTGGGCAGCAGCAGCGCATGGCGATTGCGCGCGCTCTTGCTATGTCGCCGGATTATATGCTGTTTGACGAGGTGACCTCGGCGCTGGATCCGCAACTCGTCGGCGAGGTGCTGGATACCCTGAAGATGCTCTCGGAAGAGGGGATGACCATGATCCTGGTTACGCACGAGATCCGCTTTGCCCGTGACGTGTCGGACCGGGTTGCGTTCTTCCATAAGGGGTTGATTCATGAGATCGGCAAGCCCGAGCAGGTGATCGGAAACCCGCAAAAGCCCGAAACCATCGACTTCCTCAAGTCGGTCCTCTGAAGGCTAGGGCAACCCCACGCCTCACGAATTCTTTTCCAAGTCTTCCCGATCCCGGAGAGCACAATGCGCACGTCAAAGGTCGTTCATATCGTCAGCTGTCATGCTGAAGGAGAGGTTGGCGATGTAATCGTTGGCGGTGTCGCTCCACCTCCAGGGGACACCATATGGGAGCAGTCCCGGTTCGTTGCCGAGGACGAGACGCTGCGCAATTTCGTGCTGAACGAGCCCCGCGGCGGTGTCTTCCGGCATGTGAACCTTCTTGTGCCTCCAAAGGATCTACGGGCTCAGATGGGCTGGATCATCATGGAGCCGGCGGATACGCCGCCCATGTCGGGTTCCAACTCGATGTGCGTCTCCACTGTCCTTCTCGACACTGGCATCATTCCCATGCAAGAGCCTATCACCCACATGGTTCTCGAGCCGCCGGGCGGCCTCATTGAGGTTGAGGCCGAATGCAGGAATGGAAAGGCCGAACGGATCCGAGTCCGAAACGTCCCGTCATTTGCGGATAAGCTCGATGCGAAGCTGGAGGTCGAAGGAATTGGCACCATCACTGTCGATACCGCTTATGGCGGCGACAGCTTCGTTTTAGTGGATGCGGCCACACTCGGCCTTCGCCTGACGCCCGATCAGGCACGCGATATCGCTCAAATAGGTATAAAGATCACCAAAGCCGCCAATGAACAGCTCGGCTTCAAGCATCCTGCCAATGACTGGGGCCATATCTCGTTCTGCCAGATCACGGATCCGGTAATGATGAGAGACGGCGTCCTGACCGGCAAGAACGCCGTCGCGATCCGCCCCGGCAAGATCGACCGTTCTCCGTGTGGAACCGGATGCTCGGCCCGCATGGCAGTTCTGCATGCAAAGGGCCAGATGAAGATCGGCGACAGGTTCGTCGGCACCTCCCTCATCGATACTGAGTTCCATTGCAGCATTGACCGCGAAGTCGACATCAACGGAAAACCCGGTATCAGTCCGATCATCTCCGGCCGGGCGTGGGTGATCGGCACGCAGCAGCTCATGGTCGATCCTGCTGATCCTTTCCAGACCGGTTACCGCCTGTCGGATACCTGGCCGCAGATGTAACGCATCTTTCGAGAAAACCGGAGCAGGACGGATAAGGTATAAGCATGAGCGAAGAAGTCTCCCTCACGCTGGGCGAGGTCCGGCGCATCAGCATCGATGTTCTGAAGGCCGGCGGCCTGTCGCAGGAGCATGCTGAAGCTATTGCTGGCGTAATCTATGCAGGGCAGCGGGACGAATGCCATTCCCACGGCATGTATCGTCTGCTTGGCTGCGTGCGCTCCGTGAAGGAGGGCAAGGTCAATCCAAATGCGGTGCCGGATGTGGTGGATCACGCGCCGGCCATTGTGCGCGTGAACGCACATTACGGTTTTTCGCCCTTGGCCTTCGAGCGCGGCAAGCCGCTCCTGGTGGAGAAGGCCCGCACCTTGGGCCTCGCAGCCATGGCCATCAACAACTGCTATCACTTCTCGGCTCTCTGGCCGGAGGTGGAGGTTATCTGCGCTGACGGCCTTGTAGCGCTCGCCATGACGCCGAGCCACAGCTGGGTGGCGCCCGCCGGCGGCAAGAAGCCCGTGTTCGGCACGAACCCGATTGCTTTCGCCTGGCCGCGCCCTGACGGTCCTCCCTTCGTGTTCGATTTCGCCACCAGCGCCATCGCACGTGGCGAGATCGAGCTGCACCGGCGTGCGGGAAAGCCTATCCCGGCCGGTTGGGCCATCGACAGCAACGGCAACCCGACGAATGACGCGGCCGCCGCTCTCGCCGGCGCCATGCTCACTTTCGGCGGCCACAAAGGCTCGGCCCTGTCTGCTATGATCGAGCTCATGGCAGGACCGCTCATCGGCGACCTGACGAGCGCGGAATCCATGGCCTTCGACGAGGGCGTGGGCGCTGCACCCTGCCACGGCGAACTGGTTCTCGCCTTCGACCCCAAGGTGTTCCTGGGTGCGGACGCAGGCCAGCACGTCGCCCACGCCGAAGAGATGTTCGATGCCATCGTGGGCCAAGGTGCCCGCCTGCCGTCGCAGCGCCGTTACGAGGCGCGGGAGCGCAGCAAGGCGAACGGCGTTCACATCCCGAAGGCGCTTTACGACGACCTGCAGGCGCTGCTGCCGCGTTGACGAAGGAAGCCGCCATGAGCGAAACCGTCTTCTCTGGAACCACCTTCGTCCGTGGCGAGGCTCTCGGTGAGATCATCGCCAGCGACCTGGAGCTAAGCTTCTGGGGCGGCGTCGATCCTGCCACCAGTGAGGTGATCGACCGGCATCATCCCCTCAGCAGACAGGTTCTAACCGACAAGGTTCTTGTAATTCCTGGTGGACGTGGATCCTGCTCGGGTACCGGTGTGATCCTGGAGTTGCTTCTCACCGACAAGAGCCCTGCGGCCATTGTAACCGAGCGGGAGGATGACATCCTGACCCTTGGTGTTGTGATTGCCGAAGAAGTGTTCGGAAAATCCATCCCGGTTATTGCGCTCGATCCGAGAGATTTCCGTCAGGTGACGGCTGCACGTTTCGCCCGCGTCGCCGGCAATCGCGTGGCATGCGGCAACGACGCTGCAGCTTTGCGGGGACTCCGGCTGCACCGGGATCAGGCGGAGCATCCCGCAACGCGTATCGAACTGAGTGATGCGGACCAGGCTTTCCTCAACGGCGTGCATGGCAAGGCCGCTCAGGTCGCGATGAGGGTCATCGTGCGTATGGCCCAGCTGCAAGGCGCGGACCGCCTCATCGACGTCACGCAGGCGCATATCGACGGCTGCGTCTACACCGGGAACGGCTGCCTTAAGTTCGCTCAGCAGCTGCGGGATTGGGGCGGCAGGGTTGTCGTGCCGACGACGCTCAATTCCATTTCCGTCGATCATCGGCGCTGGCGCGTGCAGGGCATCGATCCTGCTTTCGGGGAACCCGCGAGCCAGCTGGGCGACACCTATGTGGACATGGGCGCACGGCCTACATTCACCTGCGCGCCTTATCTGCTTGATTCTGCACCGGCTCAAGGCGAGCAGATCGTATGGGCGGAATCAAACGCCGTCGTTTATGCCAACAGCGTGCTCGGCGCCCGTACGATGAAGTATCCCGACTTCCTCGATATCTGCATCGCACTTACGGGCCGTGCGCCGCTTGCTGGGTGCCACATCGAGAGCAACCGGAGAGCGGCTCTTCAGATCAATCTGCCGAAGCTAAAGGACCTCGATGATGCGTTCTATCCGCTGCTTGGCTATCACATCGGCCTGCTCGCCGCGAACCGCATTCCCGTCATTGTTGGTTTGGAACAGGCGACGCCTTCGCAGGATGACCTGAAAGCTTTTAGCGCTGCTTTTGCGACCACATCGAGCGCTCCAATGCTCCATATCCTCGGCGTAACACCCGAAGCGGCAAACTTCACCGATGCGACTGGCGGGAAGGCCGTTCCCGCCATCGACATCGGCGTCGAGGATCTGCTTCGGAGCTGGCGCGAACTCAATAGCGCGACAGATCAATCGGTCGATCTCGTGTCGCTCGGCAATCCGCACTTCTCGTTCAGCGAATGCGAAAGGCTTGCTGCCCTCTGCCGCGGACGCACGAAGCATCAAGGTGTGGCGGTCGCCGTTACCTGCGGGCGCACCACGCACGACAAGGCGCGGGAGGCCGGCGTGCTATCAGAACTCGAACGCTTTGGTGTTAGATTCGTCACCGATACCTGCTGGTGCATGATCATCGAGCCGGTCATCCCACCGAAGGCAGCGACGATCATGACCAATTCCGGCAAATACGCCCATTACGGCCCAGGGCTTACGGGTCGTCGATTCCACTTCGGCAGCCTCACCGCCTGCGTCGAGGCCGCGTGCACGGGCGTCACAAGCGTCGAGCTTCCGTCGTGGTTAAAGTCCGATTGAGCCGTTTGTGTGCACCCTCGCCACTGACCTTCTTGGTCAGCTTGATGCGCCCGCCCTCAACCCGATCGACCGGGTTCCATTGCAACTCCTGACATAGGTCAAGCGAAGGCCGGACAAGAACGCAGGTTACGCGGCTGCGCCGAACAGGGTAGCAATGAAATCGCGCTGCGCGCCCATGTCAATCGCTGGTGCACTGACAACCGGTCCCTTGCGGATCATCGCCATCACCTCATAGCCTGCAATCGTCTGGGTGGCCGTAGCTGTGTTGCACGGATCATCCGAGGCATACATTGAGCTCAGATCCAGCTGAGTTTAGGCGATACGGACGGACTTCGGACGTCCAAGCTCAAGCATGCGGTTTAGGGCATGAACTGCAATGGCGATCTCGGACGTGCGACGCCGATCTCTCCGTGAGCGCAAGGCGTTTCCAATCACTCGTTTAAGGCGGCTGATGGATGCCTCCACCAAGGCACGACGAGTATAGCCGGACCTCTTCTGCCAGCCGATGCGTCCATGCTCTTTAATGCTTTGAAGATGCAAATCGCGCTGGGTCAGAGCACTCTCTACCATCTTGGTCAGCACTGCTGTTGATCGTGGCGGAACGATCACTGCAGCATCAGGATGGTGCGTGGCGACGGTGCCGTAGACCCCCTCTTGATCGTAAGCTCCATCACCGGTGAAGGAGGCGAGTGGAGCTTTGATCTGATCGAGCAAAGGTTCAACCTGCGAGCTATCATCGACATCATGGGGCGTCAGCTCTGATGCAAGGATCTGACCAGTCTCGGCATCGACCCCGATGTGCAGCTTGCGCCAGGATCGGCGTCTCCGCGTCCCATGCTTCTCGATGAGCCACTCGCCGGGTCCACACAGCCGAAGGCTTGTGCTGTCGACCAGCAGGTCAACAGGTCCTCCGGAGCTCGGAGGTGGCTTTGGGACGTCCAAGGTCTCGGCGCGGCGGCTCAGGGTCGAGTGATCCGGGACCGCCAAATCCAGGCCGAGGAGCCTCAGGATCGAGCCGATCAGCCCCTCGGTTTGGCGGAGTGCCAGCCGGAACACCGCCCGCAATGTCAACGCCGTCCTGATTGCCAAAGCCGAATAGTGGGCTTGACCGCCTCGCGTTGTATGAGGTTCGGCCCGCCAAGCGGCAATCGCCTCGTCAGATAACCAGACGGTGAGACTTCCGCGCTGGCGCAATGCGGCGTCGTATTCGGCCCAGTTCGTCACCCGGTGCCGCTGCTTCGGGATGCGATGACGGCGAGCGGCATTGGCCTTAAAGGGCACGGTAGAAATCCGAGATCAGGAGGGCGAAGCCCTCCTATGCCTTCCAGTTTGGCTGTCAAATCGCATCCCTGCAACAAAGCGGGGGCAGACCAATGTAGTTCGTCCATGTAATGTTTGTATACGATGGAGGTATGCTAATCAACCGATTTTAGCATACAATACGCCGTGCAGTACGGCGCACCAGGCAGCTTCTCTAGAAGATCAGTTCCAGGGAACATGAGAAATTATCAGGAGCTGCCGTAGCTTTAGCCATATTTGAGTCCCGCAACGTAAGATGAGCCACGCTTTGGTTGTGATATCGTGCGGGAACGAACACAGAGCTGGACTCGATGTGAGCTTGCCTGTCGAGCACTTTCTGACCTCGTGGGCCGCGTAGGGTATGTACGCTGGCCAGTTGCATAACGCCGGAAACTGTATACATATCTAAGAAGGAACGGATGCGCCCGCCTACCTTCTTGCGAGATTTATATGGATGCGAAGTCGTGGAGGTCTCGAGCCCCATCATCTAAGGAAAGCACAAACCCACGGGACAAGGGCCGAGCTACTCCGAACTCTCGGAGTGATGCCGTTTATGCCAGCCTTCGCCGTGCCATTATTGAACAGGCCCTTCTACCAGGCGATAAGCTGACAGAAGACCTGATCGGTGAGCGCTTTGGGGTCAGCCGAACCATTGTCAGAGCCGCCCTGGCACGCCTTAATGCGGAGGGATTGGTTGATCTGCCCCCCAATAAGGGCGCGGCTGTTTCTCAGCCGAGCCTTTCCGAGGCCCAAGACATCTTTGAGGCCCGGGCCTGCGTGGAGAGGCAGGTTCTGACGCGGCTCGCCGAGAAAGTGACTGACCAAGACATTCAGCGACTTGAGCAACATCTCGCATTGGAAGCTAAGGCGATTGTACATGATGGACCGGCATCAATCCGCTTAGCTGGAGAGTTTCACGTTCTCTTGGCCGAGCTCTCCGGCAACAGTGTCCTGACACGCTACGTCAATGAACTGGTCTCGCGGTGCTCGCTGATTCTGGCCCTTTATAGCCGCCCGCATTCGTCCGAATGCTCCGTAAGTGAGCACCAGCAGATCATCGATGCCTTGCGGGTTCGTGACGTAAATCGGGCCGTTTCGGCCATGGATCATCACCTGCATGCTGTGACCGAGCGGGCTTTACTCTTTTCCGAAGCTGATAAACAGAGAGATATCAGGTCTATTCTGGACCGATACGCGACTTGACGCGGCAAGTCTCTCTAAAATCTGAGATTGTATACAAAGCGCGTGGAGCGTTCTGCTTCACGCGCCGGTGTCGTACGGCTTGGCAATTCTCAAGCTCCCTTTGTCAGTGACATTCCCAAGCACGATAGCTTGGCCTTTCTTTCAATACACTCGGACTGGCCAGCACGCCGCCGGAAGCGGGCTCCGTTTAATTGACGGGGTTTAAATTGTATGCGAAACTGACCATGCTTCGTATTCAATACAAGCGAACGATAATATTGAGGAAGCGCCATGAACGTAAGGTATGCCGCCGGTCTGTCTATCGCGTTAGGAGTCTTGGTAAGTACGGGTGTGGAGGCAAAGATCCTGCGATGGTCCTCTCCAACCGACATCGCAACTCTCGATCCATATGCGCAGATCGAGAGCACGACGATTGCCATGCTACACCACGTCTTCGACCCGCTGGTGCGGCGCGGCCGCACCCTCGAGCTCGAGCCTGCCCTTGCCGTCAGCTGGAAGACGATCAAGCCGGACACGTGGCGCTTCGAGCTGCGCCAGAATGTCAAATTCCACAACGGCAATCCGTTTACCGCCGATGATGTCGTCGCCTCGATCACGCGCCTGCTCGATCCCGGCGCCCGCGCCCGCGGCAACCTTTCCACTGTCGTTCGCGCCGAAAAGGTTGATGACTATACCGTCGACATCGTGACCAGGGGGCCTTACCCTCTCCTGCTAAACGACCTCGCCGGCATTTACATCATGGACAAGGAGTGGATGCAGGCAAACGACGCGCTGAAGCCCGGCAATATTGCCACCGGCGTCACCACCGCCGCCTCCACGGCCGCCGTCGGAACGGGGCCGTTTAAGGTCGAGTCCTACAAACCGGATGCCGGCACCGTCTTCGTGGTGAATCCGGACTGGTGGGACAAGCCCCAGCACAACCTGACCCGGATCGAGTTCAAGCCCGTGAAGTCGGACGCCACCCGCGTCGCGGCCCTGCTCTCGGGCGAGCTCGACCTGATCGCACCCGCGCCATTGCAGGACCTGCAGCGCATCGGCTCATCGTCCGGCTTCAAGGTGGTCGAAGAGCCCTCGCTTCGTCTCATCATGCTCTCACTCAACTTCAGGCCCGAGCTCAAGGCGACGCCGGGACAGAAGAACCCGATGCTGGATCTCAAGGTGCGCCAAGCGATGTGGCACGCCATCGACTTCGAGACGATCAAGAAGCGCGTCATGCGTGATAAATCACGCAACACGGGAACCCTCGTGGCTCCTCCCGTTCCGGGCTATTCCAAGGACAATGATCAGCCCTTTGGCTACGATCTGGAAAAGGCGAAGAAGCTCCTTGCCGAGGCTGGCTACCCCAACGGCTTCAAGACCAAGCTCAACTGTCCGAATGACCGCTATATCAACGACGAGCAGACCTGTGTGGCGATTGCATCGATGTGGGCGAAAGCCGGCATCCAGGCGGAACTGCAGACCGAGTCCCGCGCCACGTATTTCCCGCGGCAGGATCGCGGCGAATTCGATGTCTCGATGCTCGGTTGGGCGACGCTGCCGCCGATGGACGGGTTCAGCGTCCTGTCCTCGCTGCTGACTGCGCAGAAGGATGGCTATGGCGGCTCCAACTCCAGCACCTACGCCAACCCGCAGATCGAGGACCTGACCCGCAAAGCTGCGGTTGAGTTGGATGAGCCCAAGCGCCGCGCCCTGCTGGTCGAAGCGCTCAAGATTGCTCGCGATACAGTGGCCTATATCCCGATCCATCAGCAGCCCGTTGCCTGGGCGGTTCGTGAGGGTGTGGACGTGCCCCAGTTCCCGGACGAGTACGTCCGCCTCTGGTTTGCCCAGGTGAAGTAGCAACTCTCACAAGGACACGCGGTCCGTCTCGTCGGACGAGGCGGGCCGCCGGAAACGCTCATGGTAAAAGTCCTTCTGTCCCGGCTCGGTCAAGCGGCCCTCGTGCTACTCGTCGTCTCGGCGGTGTCGTTCGTGATGTTCCGCTTCGTCGGTGACCCGGTGGCAACCATGTCACGCGAGAACGCCACCGTCGAGGAGAAGACGGAGCTGCGGCGCACCCTTGGCCTCGACCAACCTGTTATCGTGCAGTATGGACGCTTCCTCGGCCGCACGCTCACAGGCGACCTCGGCATCAGCTACCGCAACCAACGTCCGGTTACGGAGCTCATTGCCGAGCGTCTCCCGGCGACGCTGGAACTCGTGCTTGTCGCGACCATCCTCTCCCTGTCGCTTGGGATTCCCCTCGGAGTCCTGTGTGCCCTGAATCCAAACGGGGTGGCGGCCCGCCTGGTGCAGGCTCTGTCCCTGATCGGCATCTCTACGCCGACCTTCGTAACCGGTATCGTCTTGATCCTGGTCTTCGCCGTAAGCCTTGGCTGGCTGCCATCCTTCGGACGCGGACAGGTCGTTGATCTGGGCTGGTGGTCGACAGGCTTCCTGACTTGGAGCGGCTTGAAATCCTTGATTCTGCCCGGCATTACGCTCGCCCTCTATCAGCTCACGCTGATCATGCGCCTTGTCCGGGCGGAGATGATCGATGTGCTCTCGAGCGACTACATTCGCTTCGCCAAGGCGCGAGGCCTGCCACCTCGCTACATCCATTTCCGCCTGGCCCTGCGCAATGCCCTAATGCCGGTCATCACGGTCACGGGTCTGCAGATCGGCTCCCTGATCGCCTTCGCGATCGTCACCGAGACGGTCTTCCAATGGCCGGGCATGGGCCTGTTGTTCATCCAGGCCGTGAGCTTTGCCGATATTCCCGTCATGGCGGCGTATCTGCTCTTCGTAGGTCTCCTTTTCGTTCTCATCAACACGGTGGTCGACATTCTCTATGCAGTGGTTGATCCCCGCCTGCGCGCGAGGTCCGCATGAACACGCTCGCCTCCTCTCCGGGTCTCATCACCCGCATCGGCGCCCCGATCTCCGTGATGGTCGCGGCCGCCGTGGCAGTGATCATCGTTGCCTGCGCCCTGCTCGCCTCGTGGATCGCTCCCTACGACCCCACGGATCTCGCGACCTTCGAGCTCATGAATGCTGAACTGCCACCGGCTTTCACGGCCGACGGCGATTCTCGCTTCGTCCTCGGGACCGACAACCAAGGCCGCGATCTTCTGTCCGCCATGCTCTACGGCGCCCGCGTCTCAATTGCGATCGGCGGCGGCGCCGTTCTCGTGGCCGCGACCCTCGGGGTAATCCTGGGGCTGATCGCCGGGTATTTCGGCGGCAAGGTCGACGCGGTGATCATGCGGATCGCCGATGTCATCCTGAGCTTTCCTACCATTCTCCTGGCACTGCTGGTGAGCGGCATCGCCCGCGCCCTCTTTCCCGGCGCGGCGACGGCGGAATGGGCGCCGGTCATTCTCATCTGCGCCATCGCAATTCATGAATGGGTGCAGTATGCCCGCACGGTCCGCGCTGCCACGATGGTCGAAACCGCCAAGGATTACGTGCGCGCTGCCAAGGTGATCGGGCTGCCGGCGCACCGCATCATGCTAAGGCACATCCTGCCGAATGTGATGAGCCCGGTGCTGGTGATCTCCACCATTAACCTGGCCGCAGCGGTGCTGACGGAAGCCACGCTGTCCTTCTTAGGCGTCGGGATGCCGCCGACCTACCCGTCCCTCGGCACGCTGATCCGCATCGGCAACGAGTTCGTGTTCTCGGGGATCTGGTGGATTGCCCTGTTCCCCGCCCTTGCCCTCGTGATCCTCGTGCTCGCGGTCAACATCGTGGGCGACTGGCTCCGCGACCGCTTCAATCCCAAACTGCGGGTGAAACGATGAGCGCTCTCCAACCGCCTGTCCTGGCCATCGATGGCCTGCGGGTCGAATATCCGCTCGCCAACGGCGCGGTCTTCACCGCCGTGGAGAGCGCCTCCCTGGTGATCCAGCCAGGCGAGATCCATGCACTCGTGGGAGAATCCGGCGCCGGCAAGACGACCATCGGCAACGCCGTGATGGGTCTTCTCGAGAAGCCCGGCCGCATCGCAGCAGGCACCATCCACATCGGCGGCAAGCCGCTCGATCCTGACAAGGGATCGGCGGAGGGCGTCGTGCTGGGCCGGGATGTCGGCGCGGTGTTCCAGGATCCGATGACGAGCCTCAACCCCCTGTTCACGGTGGAAAGCCAGCTCACCGAGACCATGCGGACTCACCTCCGGCTCGACCGCACGGCTGCCCGCGCACGCGCCCTGCAGCTCTTGGAAGCCGTGGGAATTCCCGAACCGCAGCGCCGCCTCAAGGCCTACCCCCACCAGCTTTCCGGCGGTCAGCGCCAGCGGGTGGTCATCGCCGCCGCGCTGTCCTGCGACCCGAAGCTGGTGGTGGCGGACGAACCGACGACGGCCCTCGATGTCTCGGTCCAGGCTCAGATCCTGCGGCTGATGCGGGAGCTCGTGGACCAGCGCGGCATCGGTATCCTGCTCGTCACCCACAACATGGGAGTGGTCGCCCAGATTGCCGATCGGGTCACCATCATGCATAGGGGCAAGGTGGTCGAGACCGGACCGACGGCGGAGGTGCTGCGGCGCCCGAAGGCACCCTATGCCAGGGCGCTCATCGGCGCAGTGCCGCGCATCGATATGAGGCTCGATCGCTTCCCCGTCCTCGGCGAGGAAGGCAAGGGGCGCGCTGCGGAAGCGCGAGCGGTGCTGCGGGCCAAGACGGAGCGCTCCAATGCGATGGCGGACGGAGCACCTCTCCTGTCCGTCGAAAACCTGCGCGTCGAATACACGACCAGCGGCTGGCTGCCTGGTTCGAAGGGACACCAATTCCGCGCGGTCGACGATGTGAGCTTCTCGGTCAACAGCGGCGAGGTGTTCGGTCTTGTGGGCGAGTCCGGCTGCGGCAAGACCACCATCGCCAATGTCGTATCAGGGCTACTCCGCCCAACCGCCGGACGGGTGATCTATCGCGGCCAGACGGTGGCCGGAGAGGGCTCCACGCACCGGGTCGGTCCGCTGCGCCAGGCGATCCAGATGATCTTCCAGGACCCTTACTCGTCTCTCAACAGCCGCATGCGAATTGGCTCGATCCTCTCGGAGCCGATCCTGTTCTATCGCCTTGCCTCGACAAAGGCGGAGGCGGCGGACGACGTCACCCGCCTGATCGAGGCCGTGGGACTGGAGGCCGATGCGGCCCAACGCTTTCCGCACGCCTTTTCTGGCGGCCAGCGCCAGCGTCTGTCCATCGCGCGCGCCCTTGGCGCGAGGCCCAAGCTCATCGTCTGTGACGAGCCGACATCGTCCCTCGACGTCTCCGTGCAGGCCCAGATCCTGAACCTGCTGAAGGACCTGCGCGACGCCACCGGACTGACGCTTCTGCTGATCAGCCACGATCTCGCCGTGGTGCGCCAGATGTGCGACCGCGTCGCCGTGATGCGAAGCGGCAAACTGGTGGAGGAAGCCACGTCCGAGACGCTCTTCAGCGCTCCGCAGCATCCCTATACGCAGGAACTGCTGTCCCTTGTCCCGACCCTCGACCGCATTCGAGGTGAAACCCAAGCCGCCTGATCGATTGGAGCTTTCTCAAATGGCTGACATCATCATCGCTCACGGCATCGTGGTCACGATGGATCCGCAGCGCCGCGTCATTGAGGACGGCGCGGTCGCGATCGAGAAGGACAGGATCGTCGCCGTGGGTTCGACGAGCGAGGTCATGGCGGCACACCAAGCTGCAGTCGTTATCGATGCCACGAACAAGATCGTCATGCCGGGCCTCATCGACGGCCACGGCCATGCGGGCCACGGCCTGATCAAGACCATGGGCGGTGGCGATAGCCAACAATGGTACCAGGCGTGCGAGAAGGCCTACACTGTGGCATCGACGCCGGAATTCTGGCGTGCTGAAGCCCGCCTTGCCGCCCTTGAAAGGCTTCATTTCGGTGTGACCACAGGTGTTTCGCTGCTCGGCGGCGGCGACACGATCCTGCGTACGGACGAACCTGTCTATGGCGATGCCCATTGCGAAGGCGTGCGCGAGGTCGGCACCCGTTCCGTCGTCGCCGTTGGCCCGACGCGGCCTCCGCATCCCCGTACCTATGCACGCTTCGTTGACGGGAGAGCCGTTGAACGTCCCGTCAGCTTCGAGGAGCAGTTCGAAACCTGTGAAACGCTGATCAGGACCTGGCACGGCAAGCACGGTGGGCGCCTCAACATTGCGCTGATCACGCCGACTCTGCGCCCTGAACATCGTGAGGAGCTGGGTGAAGCTGATCTGGCGGAAGCTCACCGTCAGGCTAAGATGACCGCGAACCTTGCGCGCGAGGCGGGCCTCGTCTTCACTCAGGACGGCCATACCAGGGGCAGCGTCGCCTATGCGAAAGAGCTCGGCATCTTGGGACCAAACGCCCTCCTGTCGCATGCCACCAGTCTAACCAAGGAGGAGATCCGGATCGTCGCCGATACGGGAACGAATATTGCCCATAATCCAAGCGCGATTGCGTCGATTCTCGGCCGTTGCCCAGTTCCGGAACTGCTCGAGGCGGGCGCCAATGTCTGCCTCGGCTCCGATGCCACGGCCCCGGACCGTTCCGGCGACATGTTCCGCCACATGCAGCAATGCATGCATTACCACCGGACCTACTTCAAGGATCCCACATGGTTGCCCCCGGGGCGAGTGCTGGAGATGTGCACCATCGATGCCGCCAAAGCGCTCGGGATGGAGAAGGAGATCGGATCCCTGGAGGTGGGCAAGAAGGCTGACGTGGTGTTGCTCGACCTGCGTCGCCCTCATCTCTATCCGCTCAACATGCCGGTCTTCCGCCTGATCTACTTCGCGAACGGCAATGACGTGGACACTGTCATTATTGACGGGCGCATTGCCCTGCAAGGCCGAAAGGCCACTTTCGTGAACGAGGATGAGATCCTTGATGATGCTCAGCGCGAAACCGAGGCTTTGCTGGATCGCACCGGCTTCCGCTTCATGCTCGAGACGCCGAAGATGTTCTGGAGGCACGTGCGGGCGACGGACCAGATCGAGCATTGAGTCTGCCAGGTTTCGAAGGCCAAGTCCCGGCCCCGGAGCGTCGGGCTTTCATTCGAGCGGATGGTAGACTAGGCGCGCCGCGGGCGACGGCAGTGCAGCTGTACAAAATGCCACAGATGAACAGGTGGTCTTTTCTGTGAATTACGAAAGTCGAACACCTTCGATAACTAAGTGGCCTTCTCGGTCCTCTTACTCACTTGGCTTTCTGGCATTCTGCTTGCTTGTTGCGGCACTCAACCTCAGACCTGCGCTGACGAGCCTTGCGACGGTGCTAACTGAGGTTCAGCAGGCTCTCAAGATTAGCAGCTTCTCAGCAGGTATTCTCACGACGATCCCTGTCCTCTGCTTTGGCGTGTTCGGCCCGTTGGCTCCCCTTTTGTCGTCTCATTTTGGCCTGGAGAGAGCGCTTTTCTTGCTTCTTCTGCTTTTGGGCGCTGCCCTTGGGCTACGGATGTATCCGCATGCCATCACTCTTGCCATCAGCACTCTCGGCGCAGGCGCTTCGATTGGCATGGCCGGCGTCCTCTTGCCCGTGGTCATCCGTGGAGATTTCCCAAAGCAGATTGGCGTTATGACCGGAATTTATACAATGGCCCTGAGCGTCGGAGGGGCAAGTGCCGCTGGTCTAACACCTGTATTGGAGCGCACCTTGGGTGCATGGACCTCTGCCCTCGCGGTCTGGAGCATCCCTGCTTTGATTGCAGCATCACTGTGGAGCATTCTCGCGTTCAACCGCACCATGACCGACCGGATGGCAAGGCTTCCTCCATTCTCGAGGCTGCTCCGTGATCCTGTCGCTTGGTACGTCACCGTCTTTATGGGACTTCAGGCTGCTCTGGCCTTCATCGTCCTCGGGTGGCTCCCGACCTTGTTACAAGATCGTGGTTTTGACGTTGTCAATGCCGGCTTAGTGACTTCGTCTTCCATTATGGCCCAGACGATAACAGCATTGCTCGTGCCCCCACTTGCCACAAAATTTTTGTCCCCGCGGATCGCAATCCTAGTCGTTCTCATGGGAACATGCGCCGGCTTCTTAGGGCTGATCTATGCCCCGATCGAAAGCTGGCTGTTATGGTCTGTCATCCTGGGACTGGGACAGGGAGGCCTTTTTGGACTGGCGCTTCTGTTCATATCACTGCGTTCTCCCTCTGCTGAAGTGGCCGCGATGGTGTCCGGTATGTCGCAGAGCATTGGATATCTCGGAGCCGCCTTAGGCCCGCTCGCAACAAGTTTGCTGCGCGATGCCTTCGGCGGTCCGACAGGCCCAGCCCTTCTGTTTGCAGTGATCTCAGTCCTTTGCACGTGGTTCGGATTGCGCGCCGCCCAGCCCGTTCACATCCTGAGCCCCAGGACTCGTTGACGGCGAGCAGATAACGCTGCCCGGGAGCTGGATGTATCGAGAAGGGATGGGAACATGGCGATGATTGAACCGCTGATTTTGAGAAACGTCAGGAGCGCTCCAGGCAAAAGTTTCGACCTTCATATCAAGGATGGTTGCATCCAGGCGCCTGAGGAGGTTCGTGATCTCCCGGCCAGAACCATCGATTGCGAAGGCGCTCTCGTTCTTCCAGGAATGGTGGAGGCCCACACCCATCTGGACAAAAACTTCCTCGGGTTACCGTGGATCACAAATGATGCGGGCCCGGCACGTGCACAGAAGATCTGGCGAGAGCGGGAGCTGAAGCGTCAATTGAGACTGGATGCAGGCGTTCAGGCGGATCGCCAGATTCAGCGCTGCGTTGCTCTTGGCACAACCCACATCAGAAGCCACATCGATGTGGACGATCAGGTTGGGACACGGAGCATCGAACAAGTTCTCGAAGTGAAGACCACCTGGTTAGATCGTGTCGACATCGAATTGGTGGCATTCCCGCAGAGCGGATGCCTCGTGCTTCCTGGCACCTTGGACATGATGGCTCGCGCCATGGAGCTCGGAGCGGACGTCGTAGGCGGGATTGACCCGGCTTCCATCGATCGCGACCCGCGTGCACACCTTGATGCGATCTTCGGCCTCGCGGATCGCTATGGCCGCCCGGTCGACATCCACCTGCACGAACCGGGAGAGCTCGGCGCCTTCTGCCTCGAGTTGATTATCGAACGGGTCTTGGCTCTTTCCATGCAGGGTCGCTGCGTGGTGAGTCATTGCTATTGTCTTGGGATGCTCCCGGCAGAGCGGACGCTCGAACTCTGCAAGAGCCTTGCCGCAGCTGGGATCTCCATCATGACAACGGGCCCTGCCGGTCGGCCTGCACCACCGCTCACTCATCTGCGTGCGGCCGGTGTTGAGGTCTGCTCCGGCACCGACGGAATCCGAGGGGCGTTCGAACCCTTCGGAAGTGGCGATATGCTTCAGCGCGCGTCTGCTCTGGCCGAGAAGAACGGATTCTATCACGACGAAGACTTGGCCTTCGCCTTCAGCTGCTGCTCCACCGCCGGGGCACGGGCCCTGGGCCGCGAGGAGCACGGAACCCAATCTGGCCAGAAGGCAGATCTGGTGCTGGTCGACGCCGAAACACTGGGTGAAGCGATCATAGATCAGCCACCCCGCAAGCTCGTAATCAAACGCGGACGGATTGTGGCCGAAAACGGCCGTACAGTTGAATGAGGACTTGCAATGCCAGACAAACAACTCCCCTTCGGAAAGCTGCAGGGGCGGACATTGCTTACGGCTCGATGGGTCATAGGCCACGAAGCAGGGCAACACGTCATTCTGCCCGGAGGTGAGGTTGTTTTCGAGGACAGTCGGATCGTCTTCGTCGGGTACGATTTTACGGGCGACGTGGCGCGGCGCGTCGCGTTCCCTCACAGCGTGCTTGCCCCCGGATTCATCGATCTCGATGCCTTATCGGACCTCGACACAGGCACCCTGAGCATTTTCAATCAGCCGTCCTGGCGAAAGGGGCGGGTTTGGCCCACGAGCTACATGGCGCGGGGGCCATACGAGATGTACACCGCCGACGAGCTTATCTTTCAGAAGCGGTATGCGTTCGCGCACCTGATCCGCAACGGAATTACGACAGCGCTGCCGATTGCCTCGCTGTTCTATCGCCAGTGGGGTGAGACCTACGACGAGTTCGCGGCCGCTGCTGGTGAAGCCGCAGACCTGGGCCTGCGCGTTTATCTTGGGCCGGCCTACCGAACCGGCCATTCCTATGTCGATGACAACGGAACCGTCGGACTCCATTTCGACGAAGAGCGCGGTTTGGCCGGCCTCGAGGAAGCCATTCGATTCTGTCGCGAATTCGAGGGACGGAGCAACGGCCTGATTCGGACAATGCTTGCTCCGGACAGGGTCGAGTCGTGCACCGAGACGCTCCTCTGCAGAACCGCAGCTGCCGCCGAGGATCTTGATGTTCCTGTTCGTCTGCATTGCTGCCAGTCCTCGTTCGAGGTTGACGAAGTCTTCCGTCACCATGGGGTATCCCCGGCGGAATGGCTCACCAAAATTGGTTTCCTGTCGGAAAGATGCTTGCTGCCGCATGCCACTCATGTGTCGCGTCCAAGTCCCGATGGTGCTTCGGGCGGTGACTTAGAGCTGTTCAAAGAGGCGGGCGCAACCATCGTGCATTGTCCGAACGTCATGGCGCGCCATGGCAGTGCGCTCAACTCGTTTTCCCGCTGCCTGAGCATGAACATACGTCTCGGGCTTGGAACCGATACATGGCCACCGGACATCATCTACAACATGCAGGCCGGGTTAATGCTCGGCCGGGTCATGGACGAGTCGATGGAAACCGTCGGAGCCGAGCACTTCTTTGACGCGGCGACACTCGGCGGGGCTGCGGCCCTTGGGCGAGACGATCTGGGCCGGATCACTGTTGGCGCCAAGGCGGATCTCATCGTTATTGATCTCGGCCAGGCACATTTCGGGCAGATCACGGACCCGATTCAGGCCCTCATGCTGTGCGGTTCCGGCCGCGATGTGCGCACCGTGTTCATCGACGGCCAGGCTGTCATGCGGGATGGCGTGATCCCCGGTTTCGACCCGGCTGAGGCTCATCAAAGGGCGCAGCGCCAGTTTGAAGGTCTGATTGCCAAGTATCCGGATCGGACGTTCGGGCATCCGCCGGCTGAGACGATCTTCAGACCAACCTACAGACATGTGAGGAAACCATGAGCGAAGGCTGGCTTCTGACCAATGGTACAATTGTTCCAATGGATGAACAGCGGACCGTCATCGCCAAGGGCTATGTCCAGGTTCTTGATGGTCGCATTACCGCCATCGGCTCCATGTCTGACCTTGATCCCGCCTTGGAAGGAGCTGTCATCGATGTAGGGGGTGGGGTGATCATACCAGGGCTGATCGATCTTCACCTCCATGCCGGTCATGCTCTGACCCGCAGTCTCGGCAATTCGGCAGGGCAATGGATGACGTATGTCGGCGATATTTATGCGTCGCACGTGGATGAGGACTTCTGGGCCGCAGAAGCGGCCCTGTCGGCTTTGGAGCGCATCCGGGGCGGCACAACGACCTCTGTTCCGGTTTTCGGTGGCGGCGACAATGTTTTGCGAACAGACGACCCCCTCTACTGTGAGGCTCATCTGGAGCAGGTCATGCGCTCCGGCTTGCGGCATACACTCGTGCTCGGCGCTGGAAGGCCACCTTTTCCAAAGCCATTCACCCGGTTTCAGGCCGCTGCCCGGGAGGCCGTACCAGTCACCCTGGCCGACCAAATCGAGGTTTCCAAGCAGATCATCGAGCGTTGGTCCGGAGCCGGTCAAGGCAGGATCGCCTTTGCTGTCTCGGCGCCGGTCATCTCGGAGGAGGAGTATAATGCGGCGACCTCATCTCTTCGGTCGCAATATGAAGACTGTGTTCACGCTGCGTGGGAACTCTCGCGACAGGTTGGGGTGCCCTTCGCCCAGGATGGTCATCGGGAGGGGTCGGTTGCTTTCATGGCGCGGACTTTCGGCATCTTCGATGAACGCTCGATGCTGGCGCACTGCATCAATCTGACGTCGCAGGACATCGAGGAAATCAAAGCCAAGCAAATCAAAGTGGTCTTTACGCCGAGCTCCCTGATGGCGGTTTACGGCCGCTGCCCGGCGCCGGAGCTGCTTCAGGCCGGAGTCTGTGTCGGATTGGCAACGGACGGCCCGGCTCCTGACCGTCCCCTCGACATGTTTCGGAATATGTTCATGGCGCACCGGTCACAAGCTTGGCATGCTCGTGACGAAACCGTTCTCTCGGCATGGCAAATCTTGGAAATGGCGACGATCAGAGGCGCTGAAGCGCTTGGCCTCGATCATGAAATCGGCTCTCTCAAGGTTGGCAAAATGGCTGATATTGTGGTGGTGGACACCCGAGGCGCTCACCTCTGGCCTCTATATAACCCAGTCGAGCGGCTCGTCTTTTATGCAGGAGCCGCCGACGTCGCGACAGTCATGGTTGACGGGCGCATGTTGATGCAGGACCGTGTCGTGCTCACGCTAGACGAGCAGAACGTACGAGATTGTGCTACGGCAGCATTCGATAGGATGATCGAACGTGCGGGATTACGGTCAATCCTTGCTTTCTAATGTTTACGCCCAGCCTCCTTGCGGCTCTGAAGCATCGGGCAGCTCGAGCACTCATCAGCGGCACAGGTTGCGCGAGCACGATGCGTTGGAGATGGCTTATCACCCGACGAATACGGCCCGATAGTCGTCAATGACTTGGGCTGCGCAACAGGCGATGTCGTCGAGCGGCTCCACGGCTGTACTCAGTTGCTATGACATCTCCAGTGATGGTGCTGTCACGTTAACTGCCGCCAGGCGCATTTAGGCCGATTTGGTCGCCGGAAAGACTCAAGCAGCAATGTTGGCCGCAGACTTCCATTTCGCCATGGCGTTGAGGCGGTGCAGATGGATGGCAGAGGCGAAGCGGTGAGAGTGGGATGGAACGAAAAGGTTGCGGACAGCAGAGAAGACACTGACGAACCGCTGCAGGTACCTGGGCGATCGAAAGCCTTGCATCACCCGCTCTCGTCGACGGAATGGCAGATGCGAATTCTCCGCCCGATTGTTGAGCCCCTTGTGAGAGCGATGTTCGACTTCTGGCATGATTTCGCTGCGAGCGGCCGCGTAGGAGCCGAGCTTGTCGGTAATCATTCGCCGGGGTAGGCAGCCCTGCTTCCGCAAGAGACGCTTCAGCAAACGCTTGGCTGCCTTGGTGTTACGGCGTGCCTGAAGGATCTCATCAAGCACGTAGCCGTCCTGATCAATAGCCCGCCACAGCCAGCGCTTCTTGCCGGCAATGGTGACCACGACTTCGTCGAGATGCCAAACATCGCGGCGG
>NZ_JBVVAK010000093.1:0-31123 GCF_055792825.1 Microvirga sp. GN3 | reverse complement strand
GTTAACCAAGACATTTTATTATCTTATAGTTGCGTTGAGGTATCGGCCTCGAATTGCTGGTGATGAGACTGCGCCGCAATAGACTTGGCATAGCGAGCATTAAGCATCGTTGAATGAGCCCTCTTGCACCGCGAGGGTAGGCATCCGACATGCGGGAATCCCACAGAAAATATCGAGTTCTGACCACCTACGCTCCGCAAGCGAGCGTCGTGAATTCGACATCTGCGACACAGATCGTCTCAGATGAAGTTTAGTCTGTGTCTCATGGGGATCTTTTCTGAATGAACACGAAGAACACTGCGCTGAGCTTCCAGGCCGGTGAAACGGTCGTGTATCCCGGCCATGGCCTCGGGGTGATCACGGGAATCGAGGAGCAAGAAGTTGCCGGGTTCAAACTTGAGCTCCTCGTGCTTTCACTCGACGTCGGAAAAGTTACAGTTCGCATTCCCTTGGCAAAAGCGAAAAGCAGTGGCTTGAGGAAGCTGTCCGAGCCGGCCGTCGCCAACCAAGCACTCGAGATCCTGAGCGGAAAGGCTCGCGCCAAGCGGGGCATGTGGAACCGCCGAGCGGCGGACTACCAAGAGCGCATCAGCACTGGGCAGTTGACTGCCGTCGCGGAGGTTCTGCGGGACCTGAACCGCGGGCCGCAGCAGGAAGAGGCGTCCTACAGCGAACGGCAGATCTTCGAGGCTGCCCTGGATTTCATGGTGAAAGAGATTGCAGCGGTGAGGCAGTTAACCGAGACCGAGGCCCGTACTCACACCTCCCGCCTGATTTTTGCTGATACGTCCTCACCTTGCGGCGAAAAGTCGGCTGCGAGCGCCTGCTGCAGGATCCTGTCGCGGATCTCACGCTTCATGCTCCCGACCCTGCGGGCCATAGCATAGACCCGATCCTGCAGGGCCGTCACATCCGCCATGACCTGGAACGGCGGCTCCGGCGGGAGCGGCAGTGCAAGGTTGTTCTCCAGTTCTTGCAGCAGCGTTGCAATCGCCGAGTTGTCATCGCGCAGCTGCTGCAACTCTGCCTCAAGCATGTCTGATGTCTCCTACGGCTCTCCGGGGATCGCCCGCTTCTGGATTTTGGGTGCTCCCAGGACCTCGCTAGCATTGCCATCGCTTGTACTCCGAAATATCAGGCCGTTGATGTGATGCGTGTATTCGCGGTCGCGAATTCCGCGGCAAGCGCGGCGAAACGCTCCGGCTCTTCCCAATGAGGCGCGTGACCCGCGCCAGCGAATATCTCGAGGCGGGCGTTCGCGATGGAACCGAGGAGGATCTGCTGCTCGGCCGGAAGAGCCAGACTGTCCTTGTCCCCCCAAGCAATCAATGTCGGTGCTCTGATACGCGAGAGATCGGCTGTAATGTCCGTTTCAAGCAGAGCGGACCACGCAGCCTTCCAGACGCGAGCAGGGACCTTCAGGCTTTCGGCGACAACCTCTTCCATCATGGGGCCGGGGATCGGTTGCGCCAGAGTGCTTGCCTGGAACTCGCGGACGAAAGCAGGGCTGATGGGGTCAGAAAGTGAGGCGATCTCTGTCCGACCGAAGTCGATACAGGCGGGATTGCGGGCGACCGCCGCGAAGGCTCCGATGAGAACGAGGCTGATAACGCGCTCGGGGTGGTCGATGGCGAATTGCTGGGCGATGAGCGAGCCCATGGAGTGCCCCACCAAGACGGCTCGTTCGAGATCAAGCACGTCCATGAAGTTCGCGAGATCGGCCGCGAAATCCGCGATCGCGTAGGTTTCAGGGATACTCGCGTCCCCGTGTCCCCGCTGAGTTACCGCGATGGGGCGAACTGTCATCGGCAGATGCGCCAGCACGGCTTTGTAAGACGCGCATGAATCTGTGATCCCGTGCAGCAAGATGACGGGCGTAGAGCCGGCGGGATTTGGGTCGAGATACGGCAACACGACACCGCTTGGCAGAACGGCCTTCTTTATCGTGGAAGCAAACGTTTCTCCCGCTTCTGGGCGGGCAAGTGAGCTGGTCGCAGGCGACATCAGTCTCTCCTGTCTTTGGTGGCCTTTGGGTGTTCCGCGGGTGTCTCGACCGCATATTGGCTGAACGCACCTATGATCCCTTGCGGAGGAGTCATAGATGATCGGCACGAGTCAAAGTCGACTCAGGTCAAGAAGCTCACGCTTACCGGCCCAGGTCCGGTCGAGACGGGCTTCCAGTTCCGCGGCTTTATCAGCATCACCCTGACGCTTATAGACCTGCGCCAGGCCAAAGCAGGCCCAACCATTGTTCGGCGCCGCAGTAAGGCTGGCGCGGAAGACCTCTGCAGCTCGCTCGGTCTGGCCTGCCAGCAGCAGGACTGCACCGAGCGACTGCTGAACCGGATAGTACCAGTAGGGCGGCTCCATGTAGGGAAGCTTGCCCTCGATCGCGGCCGCGGCCTCGAACTCCTTGATCGCGCCCTGAAGGTCCCCGGAAGCTTGCGCCCTGCGGGCGAGGACGATGTGGCGTGCCAGGTTGAGCACCTGCGTCGCGGGAACGCCAGCAGACGTCAGCGGCGTGAAATCCGCCGTTTCGACCAGCTGCGCGATCGCGTCGGCTTCGCGCTGGGCGGAGCTCATGTCGCCCTTGGCCGAAAGCGCCAGCCCTCGCGCGTAGTGCCACATGGCCTTCACATAGGGCAGGGACGCGCTTGGAGCCGGAAGCGCCAGCACCACGTCGGGCTCGCTGAACTGCGCATGGGCGAAGAGCGGCGCCGCCTTGATCGGCTGGACGAAAGCCGGCATCGCGAGGGCGGATTCCACCGTCACGGTCCGCTCCAGCTTCTCCGCCGCCTCGATCGCGGTCGGCCCATCGCCAGCCATCTGGGCGGAGACAAGGAGGAAGTGGATATTGTGCGGGTAATAGCCGCCGGGATAAATCCCTTCCGCCTGGACCCGAGCCAGATAGGCTTCATCCGCCGCCACGGCAGCCTTGTTCATGTGCAGCGCATCGCGGTAACGGCCGAGGCGGAAATAGATGTGCGACGGCATGTGCACCAAATGTCCGGCGCCGAGTTGCTGCTTGGCCAGCCTGTCCGCATAGGGCTCGGCCCGCTCGGGACGGTTCGACGCCTCCACCGCATGAATGTACAGGTGGATGGCGCCCATGTGCTCCGGATTTGCGGCGAGCACCCGCTCGAGCGTGCTGACGATCTCACCAGTCCGCCCCGTTGCGGTCTTGCCGCCATCGGCCCAGTAGTTCCAGGGCGACAGGTCCATCAAGGCTTCCGCGTAGAGGACAGCAATGTCGAGATCCTCCGGAAAGCGCTCGGCCACCTTTTGCATGGCCTGTGCATACGCTTGGTCGAGGGTGGCCCGATCCACGGCTGGGTCGGCGGAGTAACGCGCTGACAGGGCCTCGATCAGCGCCTGCTCCCGTGCGCTCGCGCCGGCCGCACGGGCCTGGGCCTTCTCAAGCGCCTCAAGCGCCGGCTGCACGGCAGAGGCGGCCATCGGAGCGTTAATGTTGGGCCCGAGCACGAGCGCTTCGGCCCAGAAGCATATGGCGCAATTGCGATCGAGGCTCTGGGCTGTCCGGAAGCTCCGCCGGGCTTCGGCATGATTGAAGCCGTAGGCGAGCGCCAAGCCTTCGTTGAAATAGCGCTGCACATCAGCATTCTTGGTCGTGACTGGGAACGAGAGCGAGCCAAGATTGCCCCAAAGCGGCGCGGCCGAGTCCGGCCATTCGGTGGCAGCCGCATGAGGAAGTCCGCCGAACTGCTTCAACTCCGTCGGAACCGCCGTGTCGTGCGCATGCGCGGATGCGCCCGTAAGAAGGGTCGTGGCAAGGAGGCCAGCCCTCAAACCATTGCGAAACATAGTGTCATCCTCTCTATCATGCCGTTGGGCGGACGCCTTCAAACTGTCTCGGCGCCAAGTTATGATGCAGAAGAAGTTCCAGGAGAATGATCGGCGCGCCGGTTGTTTTGCCCGATCCGCCGGATTGAGGTCGCTATGGATGCGCTGTTGGAGATCTGCAGGACCATGCAGCTGTCCGGAGCTGTCTTCCTCGACGCGGAGTTCACCGCGCCCTGGTGCATAACGTCACGAGTTGCTCCGGAAGACTGCATTCCCTTTATGCCGCAGCCGGCTCAGGTGATCGGCTATCACTACGTGACCGCCGGGCGGCTGCTGCTGACCGTCGAGGGCTACCCGCCCACTCCCGTCGAAGCCGGCGAGATCATCCTTCTGCCGCGCAACGACGAACACGTCCTCGCGAGCGCTCCGAATCTCAGACCGGTCAACGCACACTTCCTGATTCAGCCGGGAGCGGCCGGAGGATTGGCGCGCATCGTGCATGGCGGCGGCGGTGCAAGAACGCAAATCCTGTGCGGATTCCTCGGCACCAATACGCCACACGCGCCGATCGTCAGCTTTCTGCCGAAAGTGCTCAGGATCGGCGTGGAGCAGGGGACCCCCGGTAACTGGATCGAAAGTTCGTTCCGGTTTGCTGCGCACCAGTTGGGCGAAGGCCGGGTGGAGTCGCCAGTCGTATTGGCCAAACTCGCCGAGCTTCTGTTCATGGAAGCCGTCCGCCGGTTTGTGACGTCGCTTGCGCCCGAGACCAGCGGCTGGCTGGCCGGCCTGCGCGATCCCATCGTCGGGCGCGCCCTAGCCCTGCTCCATAGCCGCTGGACCCACCGCTGGACCACGGAGCAACTCGCGCAGGAGGTCGGATTGTCCCGCTCCGCCTTCGCCGAGCGCTTCACGAGCTTGATGGGCGAGCCGCCCATACATTACCTGGCGAACTGGCGGATGCAGGTCGCCGCCCAGCGCGTGAAGGGCTCCCACGAGCCGATCGCGCGCATCGCCTTCGAGACCGGCTACGAGTCGGAAGCTGCTTTCAATCGGGCCTTCAGGCGCGCCTTCGGAATGCCGCCGGTGACCTGGCGCAAGCGGCAATCCGCGTGACGAGGTTGGCAACTGTAAGGCGTCCGGTTGATTCGAGCGAGCCATTCAGCCGACCAAAATGCAACGGCCCCTTCTGGCACGGGGCTGACGTTAGCCGTACTTCTGCAATAGGAGAGTGAAGCGGACCTTTACACGGCCATGCTTAAAGACTGTCCCTGACCCGATGCTGACTCTCGCCGCCCGCTCCACTCACCTGAGAGCGGACATTGGGCTGAGCGGCACTCAGGGCCGACTGTGGACGGGTTGCGGCGTCCGCAACTCAAGCGGCTCTAACTCAAGCGGCTCTCATGCAGAAGGGGCGCGAGATTTTTGCGACTGCGCGGCAGCCTACGCCCCCTCTCGTTCCGTCGTCGAGCAGGTCGGAACTCAACTGTCCTTCCGCGTCGCGATGCAGGCGTAAAAGGCATAGCCGCCGAAGAAGCGGTTCTCGGCCGAGGCGCGCTCGAGGTCATCTACATAGGCGTCAGCCTCGGCCTGCGTCATCGCGCCTGCTCGCGGCAGCAGCACCCGCAGTGAGGGTAGACCGGGCGCCGTGAAATCCGCGTGGCCGATATCCATGGCGAGCCAGCCGCGCGACCACAGCAGGGTGAGACCGCACTCGGCCAGCAGCCGCGGCATGGCGCGCATCACGCGCGGATGAGCAACCAGCGCATCCTGCACGATGCGGTCCGTCGCTGCGCCGCCGTCCGGCGCGTCGGTGGCGAAGGTGGCCGAGGCGTAGTCGCCGTCGAAGATTACCAGCCGCCCGCCGGGCCGCAGCAGCCGGCGGGCTTCGGCCAGCACCGTGGCAGGCTCGGCGACGTGGCTGACGAGAGTGTGCATCACCACCACATCGAACGTCCCGTCCGCGAAGCCGGCGAGCTGGTGCGCGTCGCCCACGCGGAAGCCGATGCGGTCGCCCAGGCCTTCCGCCTCGGCGAGGCACCGGCCGCGTGCGATCAATTCCTCGCTGACGTCAACGGCGGTGATCGGGCCGATCAGCTCCGGCCGGCGCGCAATCATCCGTGCCGCGACGCCCGTGCCGCAGCCAAGGTCGAGGATCGCTTCCGGCCCTGCCAGAACGAGGGCATCCATGTAGTCATCAAGGATGCGCAGGAAGAGTGGGTGCTTCTTGCGGGCTTCGAGCCGCGCCGCGATGGCCTCGAGCGCCGCGACATCCATCTGGAAGGTGCGGCCGTAAGGATCAGGTGAGATGATGCGGGCCTGGTAGGTCATGGCGATCTGTCCTTGCTTGCGCCCCAGGTCACCTGGCGCGCGGGGTTGGGTGCGACGGGCCCGTCGGCCTGAGCTTGGCGGACCATAGAAGAAGTTCTACGCTCATTGTCGGCCGAGTGGTCAGGCTCAATCGGCCGTAACCGAGGCGTTCGTGCCATGCCCGACATTGCCGTTGTCTGGCCGGAGACCGCGCCGCGCGCTGTCGCGTCTTCGTCCCTGTCCGTCTCGGCGTCGCCGTCCGCCACGGCCGCCGCGCCGCTGCGCGTGGCGATCCTCGTCCTGCCGGGCGCAACCACCGCTGCCACGGCTTGCGGCATGCTCGACGTGCTCTCGGGCGCGGGTCGATCGTACGAGCGTCTGACGGGCGAGGCCACGGCCCCACAGGTAATGATCGAGGCCCGGCTTGTCTCGCCACAGGGCGGCGAGATCGCGGTGGCGAACGGAGTGGTGCTCGGCGGTACGCTGCCGTTGAAGGCCTGCACGCCGCCCGAGGGAGTGATCCCCGACGTGATCTGCGTTCCGGCGCTCGCGACGCCACCGGACCGGGCGGTCGGCGCCCCCGACGCCGTGCTCGTCTGGTTGCGGCACTGTCACTCGGAAGGCGCGCTCGTCGCCTCCGCCTGCTCGGGCGCGCTGCTGCTCGCTGAGGCGGGTCTGCTCGACGGCGGCGAGGCCACCACACACTGGGCCTTTTGTGCCGGGTTACGGCAGCGCCACCCGGCGGTGCGGGTGCAGCCAGCGCGGGTACTTACGGCGTGCGGACCGGGGGCGAGGATCATCACCGCGGGCGGCGGCGCCTCGTGGCATGACCTCGTGCTTTACCTGGTCGATCGCTTCCTGGGGTCGGATGCGGCGCGACGGGTGGCGAAAGTGAACATGCTGCGGTGGGACAAGCTGGGACAGCTCCCTTTCGCGGCGCTGGCGGCCACGGCGCAGCACGGCGATCGAGCGGTGCGCGCGGCGCAGGACTGGCTCGCGGCGAACTACCGCGCGCCGCACCCGGTGGCCGGGATGGTGGCGCACTCTGGTCTGCCGGAACGGAGCTTCAAGCGCCGTTTCCGCGCCGCGACGGGGCTGCCGCCGCTGGACTACGTGCATGCGCTTCGGGTGGAAGAGGCAAAGCAGATGCTGGAGACAGAGACCCTACCGGTTGACACGATAGCGGCCGAGGTGGGCTACGAGGATCCGGCCTTCTTCCGGCGCCTGTTCCGTCGGCACGTGGCGCTGACGCCGGCGGCGTATCGGCGCGCCTTCGCCCGCCCCGCGCCGGTGCCGCATGTGCGCCTCGACGGTGTTCCCGGCGCCGAACGTTCCAGAACGCGACCGTGACGCATCTTGCGGCGCGTACTTCAGCCCTGTGATCCGTGTCATCGGCACGCGCAGCCGATCAGGCGGGTGAGGAAGGGCTCGCCGCGCGCAAAACTGCGATCACGGGGAGTGCGCCGCCCAGAGAGGATTTGTTCCCGGGCTTGCTCCCTTCGGGAAGCGGGACACCCCGCTTGGACCTGGACATTCTGGCCAGCGGTCATGAGCACCGCACCCATAGGTCGAACACATGGCCGCGCGGACCGGCCTTGCATCAGCGCTTACAAGGTCGTTGCCGATGGGGTGCTGTCTACACATGGGGTGCTGTCTACACATGGCACGGGACTGACCTAAGCCGAACTTCTGCAAGAGGAGAGGAAAGCGGTCCCTTATACGGTCACGCTTAAAGACCGTCCCTGACCGAGGCCGTGTGGAAACGCGCTTGCTGAACATGGATGCTGATCGCTGTTTTGCGAGTGCCATGATAGCGCGCATGGGTAGATGATGGGGTTCAGGCTGCCAGAGCCCTTAGCAGCGGCCCAACACCCAGGATGGTAATCATCCGCTTCAGGTTGTAGGCCAGCACGTGCAGGCTCATCTCGGTTTTGACCTTCTCCAGGGTCTTCATCAGAAAGTGCGTGCTGCAGAAAGTGCGTGCTGCCCATCCAGGCCTTGATGGTCCCGAATGGATGCTCCACCGTCTGCCGGCGAATGAGCATGGCCTCGGGCATGCGCTCGAGACGAGCCTGCATGCGGTCGAGCACATCCTCGTGCTGCCAGCGCTTCACCCGCTTGTGCTTGTCAGGCGTGCAGCGGGGTTTGAGGGCGCAGGTCGAACAGGCGGTCAGGTTGCGGTAATGATCGATGGTGTCCCGGCGGTCTGACCGCACCTTACCCTTCGTCAAATGTTGGCCTGCCGGGCAGGTGTAGCGGTCATGCTCGGCATCGTAGATGTAGTTCTGCCCGGTGAACAGGCCGCGGTTGGTGTTGCCGGAGGTCTGGGTCTTAGGAACGCAGGGCAGCACACCGCTGTCCTCGCAGGCCAGTACCTCCTCGCCATTGAAATAGCCCCGATCGGCCAGCACGGTGAGCTCTTCACACGCCATTACGTCCCGAGCGTGCTGCCCCATTGCCAGCAGTTGGGTCCGGTCGTTGCCGACATTGGTCACCACGTGCGCCACGATCAGATTATGCTCGGCCTCCACCGCCATCTGCACATTGTAGCCGACGATGCCGGTGCCTTTGCCGCTGGTGGCCATCGACCGGGCATCGGGATCGGTCAGAGAGATCTGCTGGTCGGGCGCGGCCGCCACCTGCTGTTCCATCTCCTTCAAAGACTGCATCTGCCGGCGCAGGCCCTTGATCTTCTCCTTGAGCCGGCTTGTCCGGGCCTCGGCCACATCATTGTCCTGCCGGTCGGCGCGATCCAGAGCGGCGAGGTAGCGCGTAATGCTGGCTTCGACCTGTTCCATGCGCTTGGCCACCTTGGCGACCGTGAAATTCTTGTCGCGATTGTTGACGGCCTTGAACTTGGAGCCGTCGATGGCAACGACCGCGCGGGTGAACAGGTTGAGCTTGCGGCACAGCACGACGAACTGCGCATACGCCGCACGAATGGCCGGGCCGTTGTCGCGGCGGAAGTCGGCGATGGTCTTGAAGTCGGGCGTCAGCCGGCCGGTCAGCCACATCAGCTCAAGATTGCGCTGGGTCTCGCGTTCCAGCCTCCGGCTCGACTGAATGCGGTTGAGATAGCCGTAGATATAGATCTTCAGCAAGGTGGCAGGATGATACGATGGGCGGCCCGTCACCTCCGGCACGATGCCGGCAAAGCCCAAGACCGCGAGGTCCAACTCGTCGATGAATGCCTCAACAATCCGAACGGGATTGTCTTCGGTCACATAGTCATCCAGGCAGTCAGGAAACAGGGTTGCCTGCCGACGGTCCTCACCCTCTACGAAACGCTTCATCTCGACCTCCGCCGACCACGATCAGCTTAGCAGGTCAAAGCGTTTTCACACAGGCTGGACCCGAAGCCGCCCTTCGCAGTGGAGGAGTCTCGTTTTCTGGCTTGCACAGGAACGACATGCCGGAAAGGGACATGAGGATACGCCTCTCTGCCGGTCATCGCCCAATGGATCGACCCTACCGCGGCAAACATCAGGCCCCCCTGCGGCCATATCCTTGGTGCGCAGTGCTTGGGCCACGACTTGCCCACCCTTGCGAATAGCCCTTAGTGTCTGATCGCACAACGACCCGATCCGAGGAGCATCGATGATTGTCAGGTATCCCGCCGCCGTCTGTCGCGCCGCCCATTCCGCGTTGGCAGGTGCTGTTGCCGTCGTTCTTGTCGGACTATCCGCCAATGCCCAAACCGGCGGGACAGGGAGCGCTCTCGATACTGTGACGCAGCGCGGCTCCCTCCAGGTCTGCACCACCGGCGACTACAAGCCTTTCACTTTCCACAAGACCGATGCCGACGCCTACGAGGGCATCGACATCGAGTTGGCCAAGTCGCTCGCCAAGGCCATCGGGGTCGAGGCGCGTTTTGTGAAGACCAAGTGGTCGGACCTCATGGCTGACTTCACGTCGGGTAAGTGCGACATTGCCATGGGCGGCATCTCGGTCACCCTCGAGCGCCAGAAGCGTGCCTTCTTCAGCGCGCCCTATCTCGTCAACGGCAAGGCTCCGATCGCCCGCTGTGCCGATAAGGCCAAGTTTCAGTCGGTGGCCGACATCGACAAGCCAGAGGTGACGGTGATCGTCAATCCGGGCGGCACGAATGAGCGCTTCGTGCGCCAAAACCTCAAGCAGGCCAGGATCGAGGTCTATCCCGACAATGTCACGATCTTCGATCAAGTCCTGCAAGGCAAGGCCGACTTGATGATCGCAGAGTCGATCGAGACGAAGGTGCAGGAGAAATTGCGCCCCGGTTTGTGTGCCATCAATCCCGACCAGCCACTCCAGTACGGTGAGATGGGCTATTTGCTGCCGCAGGGCGACATCGTCTTCAAGGCCTTTGTCGATCAGTGGCTTCATCTGGCCAAGGCCAGCGGGGAGTTTGGCCGGATCTACGACCAATTCGTGAAGTGATCGCGCCGCGGCGCCCGGGATGTGTGTGATTTGATACCCGGGGGCTGTCGCCTGCTACCCTCTGTTTTCAAATCCACATTCGGATGGCGGCGAGGAGGACGAAGGCGAGATAGCTTGCGGCTAGCTTGTCGTAGCGGGTGGCAATCCGCCGGTACTCCTTCAGCCGGCCGACCAAGCGCTCCACGACATTGCGCTCCCGATACAAGCACCAGTCCATGAGCCGGGGCGTCTTCTCGGTCTTGAGCTGCGGGACAACGGCGCTGATCCCGCGGCCACGGAGGTAATCTCGCGATGGCTTCCCAGTTAGCCCCGATCGCCCACAACCTTCCGCGGCCGAAGTTTAGGCCGCCCAGAGCCTGTTCGCTTCACCGCACCGTGGCTCATCAGTTCCGACAGGGCGGTCCGCTCGTTCCGCTCGCCCGCCGTCAAAACAACCGCCATTGGCCGGCCCCGGCGGTCGCAGTGCAGATGCAACTTGCTGCCGAACCCGCCACGGCTGCGGCCGAGGGCTTGACGATGCTGCCCCCTTTTACCCCAGCAGCGCAACGATGCGCCCGCACGTTCGTGCCGTCGATCATGTGTACCTCCCAATCAATGCCACCTCCGGCGTCCGCCATCCTGCGCAGCTCGCCGAGAATGCAGTCCCACAGCCCGAACCGAGTCCAGCGGTAAAACCGGGTGGCAACAGTCTGCCAGGGACCAAACCGCTCCGGCAGGTCGCGCCATGGTGCGCCAGTCCTCGCCAACCAGAGCAGGGCGTCAATGATCGTGCGGCGGTTCTTCGGAGGTCGGCCCGCGCGCCGCTTTGGCAGGAGCGGCTCAAGGCGGGTCCACTCGCAATCAGTTAGTGCGTGACGTAACATGGCCTGCTCCATTTGCTCGGCAGCTAAATGCGGCCCGAGAAGGTCGGGTTGTCACGAGGGAGGCGCAGAATGAACCCCGACAGTTCAAGTGCAAATGCTGCGTCTGCCTCGATGACGCTTCTCCAAATCGCCAGCGGCTCCTGGACTGGGCAGGCCATCCACGTCGCGGCCAAGCTCGGGATCGCAGACCTGCTTGAGGATGGGCCGAAGTCTCCGGCCACGCTGGCTGAGGCCACGGGCACGCACGCGGGCACGCTGCATCGTCTCCTGCGGGCGCTGGCCAGCCTAGGCGTCTTTGCAGAGGACGCGGAAGGTCGCTTCGGCTTGACGCCTCTGGCCGAGGGCCTGCGGACGAACGCGCCAGGCTCGCTGCGCGCCTACGCCATCATGCTGGGCGAGGACTGGCACTGGCGCGCCTGGGGCGATCTGCTTCACAGCGTGCGCACTGGCCAGCCCGCGTTCGAGCACGTCTTCGGCTGCCGCGTGTTCAGCTACTTCGGCGAGCATCCCGAGGCGGCTCGAGTCTTCGATGCGGCCATGACAAGCCGGACCGGCCAGGAGACCGCTGCCGTGACCGCCGCCTACGACTGGCCCGCCAGCGGCACGATTGTTGATGTCGGCGGCGGCCAGGGTGCGCTGCTCGCGGCCATCCTGGCGCGGAACCCTGATGCTCGCGGTGTCCTATTCGACCTGCCGCACGTGATCGCGGCCGCGCGGGAGATGATCGAGGGAGCTGGGCTTGCGAACCGCTGCGAGTTGGTAGCGGGCGACTTCTTTGAGCGGGTGCCGGCCGGGGGCGACCTTTACCTGCTCAAGCGGGTTGTGCATGACTGGGACGACCAGCGCGCGAGCGCGATCCTGCGTATCTGCCGCGCTGCGATGGGCGAGCAGAGTCGGCTTCTCGTGATCGAGCACGTCCTGCCGCCCGGCAACGCGCCGTCCTGGGGCAAACTGCTCGATCTACAGATGCTGGTCTTGACCCCTGGCGGGCGGGAGCGGGACGAGGCAAGGTTCCGAGCGCTTCTAACCTCAGCTGGTCTCCGCCTGGAGCGTGTCATTGGAGCGGGGCCGACGGCCAGCTTGATTGAGGCCGTGATCGCCTAAGCCACCCTCGGCGCTCTGTCAGCGTTCTCCAATGTAGCTCTCCGTGGATTTGAAAACGGAGCCTAGCGATGGTGGAAGGCGCCCCGAAGGCTTTTGCTCGCTGGCGCGATGCAGTCACGTTCGCGCAGGAGGCGGCCGAAGCTTCGGCCGCCTCTTTGAAGTCAACCATCTCAGGCAGGAGCCGAGAGCGCCGGATGCGGCCTTGGAATAGCAAACGGCCGCTCGTCGCGGCGACGAAGGGCCGCTCCTGGCACTCTTGAGACGTAAGCGCTTGGTCCGCTTCCGCGCTCAAGAGCCGACGTTCGTTGAGCGTCCGGAAGGTGAAAGTTTGACCCGGGCTGACTTTGGCCAATCGGACTCAAACGGCTGGTGTACAGAACAATCCCGGCGGCGTGTTGACCTCACGGGCAAGATGCGGTCGATTTGGAGGGGGCGGTTCAGGGATCCCAGCCTATTTGATCGTTGTTTCCAGCATTGACAGCAGAGAGGATAGATCATGTTTCGATCGTTATTGTCAGTGGCTGCACTCGCATCGATTGCTCTCTGGGGCCCGATGCCGGCGATCGCCGACCAGACTGCGCTGACGTCAAACGCCAGCATCAAGAACGACCTCAACTATCTGCTCTACAAGCCTGCGGACTACGACACCTCAGGAAAGACCTATCCGCTTGTCGTCTGGCTTCATGGAGGGGATCAAGGCGGCCGCGATATCGAAAAGGTCAGAACGAGCGGGCTACCGAAATTGATCGAAGGCGGAAAGGAGTTTCCGTTTCTCGTTTTCTCGCCGCAGAACCCCAGCGAAGAGCTTCTCTATCCGATCGAAAAAGTGGGAGCCGCGCTCGAGGATGTCGTCGCAAAGCACCGCGTCGACCGCAGCCGGATCTATGTGATCGGCTATAGCCGCGGCGGCTTCGGCGCCTGGGCCATGGCCGAACAGTTTCCGGAACGGTTTGCAGCCATCGTTCCCATCGCGGGTGGCGGCAACCGCCACTATTTGAACAGGACGAATGAAAAGGCCGCCTTCTGGGTGTTCCACGGCACGGAAGACGCGGTCATCCCATTATCCGACTCGGTCGTCCTTTATGAACGGCTCAAGGGTCTCAAGCGCAATGTGCGGTTGAGCGTATTGGAGGATGTGGACCATAGCGCGGTCGAGGCAGCCGCCTTGAACGATGCCAAGATGTGGGAATGGCTTCTGAACCAGCGCCTCGACAGCGCCGCAAAGTGACAGCGCCTGGCACTTCTGAGTCGTAGGCGCTTGACCTGCTTTGGCACCTAAGAGACGACGTTTGAGCGGCCGGAATGTGAAAGTTTGACCCGACCGAACCTTCGCCAGGTGCATCCGAGAGTTTGCACCTGGCGCATGCAGGCGGCCCTTGCTCCTGACTGAGCAACCTTTCCAGCGTTGGGCAGAAACGTTAGCCAACGTTGATACCAACGTCCGATGGCTTATAGACCTTGAGTTGCGTGCACCCTCAGACTGCCGGCGGGTTCAATCGCGCGAAGCCTTCCTGGCGGCGGTAAGGAAAGTACGGGTAGGGCGCCGTGACAGCACTGGCCGCATCCAGGCGCGCTATTTGATCTGGGGTAAATGCCCAACCGACAGCACCCAGGTTCTGGTGCAACTGCTCCTCGTTGCGGGCGCCGATAATGACTGATGACACCGTCGGCCGTTGCAGCAGCCAGTTGATGGCGATTTGCGGTATGGTCTTGCCAGTTTCGTTCGCGATCTCATCAAGGGCGTCCACGACGCGGAACAGGTGGTCATCGTCGACCGGAGGACCGAAGGCGGCGGTCTCGTGCAGCCGGCTGCCCTGCGGCAGCGGCTGTCCCCGCCGGATCTTCCCGGTCAGCCGTCCCCAGCCGAGCGGGCTCCACACCAGGGCTCCGACACCCTGATCCAGACCGAGCGGCATGAGCTCCCATTCGTAATCGCGCCCGACCAGAGAATAGTAGACCTGGTGGGCCACGTAGCGCGGCCAACCATGCCTATTGGCAATCGCCAGCGACTTCATCACCTGCCAGCCCGAGAAGTTGGACACGCCGACATACCGGATCTTGCCGGCCCGGACGAGATCGTCGAGGGTCGCCAGCACCTCCTCGACCGGCGTGCCTGCATCAAAGGCATGCAATTGCAGGAGGTCGATGTAGTCGGTGCCGAGCCGGCGCAGGGCCGCCTCGCAGGCCCTGATCAGACGGGAGCGGGAGGAGCCTGCATCATCCGGCCCGTCCCCCATCGGAAGGCTGGTCTTCGTCGAGATCATCACCCGGTCACGGCGGCCCTTGATGGCGGCGCCCAGGACCTCCTCGGACGCTCCATTGGAGTAGACGTCGGCTGTATCGAACAGCGTCACACCGGCCTCAAGACAGATGTCGATCAGCCGACGTGCCTCCTGCGCATCCGTTTGGCCCCAGGCGCCGAAGAGGGGGCCCTGACCGCCAAAAGTACCGGCGCCAAAGCTTAGGGCCGGAACCTGTAAGCCAGAGGCTCCCAAACGTCTGTATTCCATGTCGAGCTCCTGTTCTGCACTGCGTAGGTGTGTTGACGGGAGGAGACATGAGCTATTCACTGTTGTTTGCGTAGGCGGCTCCTTCTACTATCATCCATAAGCAGGACTTTGAGATGGACGCTGATGGACCGTTTCGCGGCGATGGCTACCTTCGTGCGGGTGGCGGAATTGGGCAGCCTGTCGGCGGCCGCCCGTGAGCTCGGCCTGACCCAGCCGGCTGTGAGCCAGCAGATCGCGGGCCTCGAGCGTCATCTCCGGACCCGCCTGCTCAACCGCAGCACGCGAAAGCTGACGCTGACGGCAAGCGGGGAGACATACCTTTCCCGGGCCCGGCAGATCCTCGACGAGGTGGCCGAGGTCGAGGACGACCTTCTCAGTCTCTCAAGCGAGCTCAAGGGCAGCCTGCGCGTGCAGGCACCCAGCGGACTGGGACAGAGGTACCTTGCCCCGCTCATTGTGGAGTTCCACCGCCAACATCCGGGTCTCACGGTTGAACTGATCCTCGACGACCATCTGGCCGATCTGATTGAGGAAGGCGTGGACGTGGCGTTGCGTCTTGGAGCACTCGCTTCCGCTAGTCTCGTTGCGCGGAAACTCGGATCCATCTCGCGCATCCTCGTCGCTTCACCGGGCTATGTCGCAGCCCATGGCAGTCCGGCGACGCCGGACGAACTCGCCCGGCACGACCATGTCCGCTTCAGTTGGACGGCTGCGGGCGAGCATCTGACCCTGATCGGTCCTGAGGGCCCAGTCACCGTCGATGTCAGATCAAGCTTCCGGGCCAACAACTCGTTCGTTCTCGTGGAGGCGCTGCGAAGGGGGCTCGGCGTCGGCGGAGTGCAACTGCCGTTGGTTCAGGACCTGCTTGAGAACGGCGAGCTAGTGCGGGTGATGGAAGACTATGCCTACCCCCCGATGGACCTGCATGCGGTCTATGCGTCAAGGCGTTTCGTCCCCCGCAAGGTCCGGGCTCTTGTCGATCATCTCATTGCAGGTCTGGCGCAGGTCCCTGGACTGGAGCTGCCACCGCGTTCTGCTGAGGGGCGATTGTGAGCCGAGGGCTCACTTTGTTGCTTCAGACAAGGTGCGGAGCGTTGGTTGTATTTGACGTCCAACACCGCATCACAACATTCCTTAGCGCAGGAACTGAGCGATCTCGCATTCGACTGCGCGGCATTAGATTGGAATGGGGATGCCGGCCGATAAACATGAGGAAGGGTCGCTTCTGGCACATCCCGGAAGTAGATTGAATGTCAGCTTAGGGCAGGAACACCGGACGCTCCTGAAGATCGAGGAATTCCTTGGTCTGACCCTTTCCAGACTTCAACCCCGGAATGCGATAGAAGCCCAATTGCCTGATGCTGATCGTGCCTGCACTGGCATGGTCGGCCAGGACCTCGATGATTCGGCATTCAGACACTGTTTGTTGTTACCGGCGACCCTCGCCTCACGCTGCGTCCCGCAGGGCGTCAGGCGGGCTATCTTGTCCTTCACCTCGTCGAGGTGGGCCTTGGTGATGTTATGTGCTCGTCGCGGCACAGAGCTATTGCGGCGCGAATGGATTCCTGAACCCGCCCGCCCGCGCCGGTGCCTTGGGCGGGTGGTGCGTGGCCAGATAATCGAGGATTAGGGCGCGGTCGGCGCCCTGGATGTCGGGCATACCGTGCCGCTCGGTCATCCAAGTCAGTGTCTCGTCCCACTTATCCCGGGTCATGCCCTGGTTCGACACCAGCCTGTAGCCATGGCACGCCGTGCACATGCCAAACGTCTCGTCCCGTCCGGGGCCCTCCGGCAGATCCTCGACCCGCTCGTCCTTGGGTGTGAATGCAGGTGCCGGCGCTTGGGCCTGAGCCTGCGCAGCCATGATTGAGGTGCCGACCGCGAGCGCGGCCAGCCACCGCACAATATGTGTCATAGCCTCAGCCCACTAGGACGGCCACCCGGTGCATGGCGTTGCCACCATAGCCTTGTGGGTTCCAGTTAGTGGCGACCGGCGGCTGCATTTTGCCGTTCGAGTCCGTGGCGCGCGTCCAAATCTCATAATAGCCGTCCGACGGCAGCGCCACGGTCGCCGTCCACCGGTTCCAGTCGTAGCGATTGCGGGTGGGAGCGAGCGTCGCCGGCGTCCAGCTCTGGCCGGCATCCGTCGAGACATCGACGCGGCTCACCATGAGATCGCCGGCCCAGGCGGCGCCCCGCAGGGCGACCTCCCGCGTCCCGGCCGGCAGCCTCGTGCCGTTGGCTGGGTTGGTGATGATGCTGCGTACGGGCATGGATTCGAGGATGCGGAAGTCCTTCTCGTCCGCCTTGCCGCCGGGCACCATGGGCGTGTTCGGCACCCGGTAGGAGGTGCCGGTCATACCCTGGCCGTCATGCTCGCGGTCCCGGATCGTGATCCGGGTCAGCCACTTGTGCGACAGCGAGCCCGGCCAGCCGGGGATGACCAGGCGCAGCGGCCCGCCATGGATGGTGGGCAGGGGCTCGCCGTTCATGGCGTAGACGATCAGGCTGTGCGGCTCCATCGCCTTGGCGATGGACATGCCGCGGGAAAGCGAGTCCTTGGTAGTGTCGCCTGAGAGGTGCGGGTCGGCGCCATAATGGGCGGTGTACTTCGCCGTATCCTTCAGCCCTGCGGCCTGGAGGACCTCCCCGAGAGGAATGCCAGTCCATTCGGCACAGCCTGCACCGCCGTTGGTCCATTGGTTGCCGCGGGCGGGCGGCTGGAAGAACGAGCGGCCATTGCCGCCGCACTCGAGCACCATGCGATAGGTCTTGGGCTGAAAGCGGGACTTCAGCTCGGCCAGCGTCAGCTCAAGCCGGTTGTTCACCTCGCCGTCAATGGTGAGCTTCCAGGCGTCCGGGTTCGCCGTAGCTTCTGGGATCTGGCCGTTGTTGCGGATGAAGAACTTCGAGATCGGCGTGGTCTCGTCATCGAGCAGGTGCTCGGGCGTCTCGGCGACCAGCGGCCGTTCACCAAGAACGACGAGACCCTTCTCCTTGCCGGGATAGTCGAGGGGCTGTGGTCCCTGGGGCTGGGCAGCCCCGCCTGATGCCGGAGCCCCCTGCGCCAGGGCTGATGGGATCGGTGCGCCCGATAGGTTTGGTGAAGGGTGGACGCTGGCGCCCACCGCGGCTCCGAGGCCTACCAGAGTGACCCCACCCAGGAGGTCGCGGCGGTTGATCCCTCTGGGCTCCAGATCATTGATGGGTGGCACTTGGGGCGACCGCTCGATTTCGCGTGTCATGGACATTCCTCCGCACGCCCCTGTCGCGCCTGGGCCCGTGGCCGCCGCGTCGTTTGCCTCATGGTAAGATGAGAAGTTTGGCCCGTGAAGAAGGGCTTAAGTGCTACCCAGCCCAGCCCGTGAGTCGGCCGGCGACTCCGCCACGAAGCGCGTGATTGCCCCTGCCAATGCTTCCCGAGAGATCTCACCGACACGCACAGGCCGGAGCTTCCGTCTGGTCCGATGAAGAACGTCAGCAGCAGGCTGGGCATAGCGTAACAGCGTGCCACATCGTGGCGAGGATCGAGGAACACGTTCGGCAACATGAACCTGAATCAACGTTCCCCGGCCAGCGTGCAGGTCTACGAACCTGGAGGTTCGGAACTGGCACACCTGAGACATAGGCGCTTGGTCCGCTCCGGCACTCAAGAGCCGACGTTCGTTGAGCGGCCGGAGCGTGGAAGTTTGACCCTGAGGAGACCTTGGAGAGGACTTGCTATGCTCACGTCAAAGAAGACTGGCTTCCCGTAGCGGTGCTTGCACGAAAGAGCGCGTTGCCGAATATAGGCTAATGAGCCTGCCGGATTGGACAACCCTGCGTATCTTTCTCACTGCGATCGAATGTGGGAGCGTCACGGCTGCCGTTAGACCCTAGCTCCGAGGCTCGATGCCCCATAACGACGAACCTCTGTCGTCATCCACGGTGAGACATAGCCACGATCAGCTTCCTCAATCAGATCGCCGGGAGGGAGAAGCGCGTCAATCTTATCAAGCGTCGACGTATCCAGTGTCGTGTCGAAGCCGGCTTGCATCTCCTTATATTGCTCAAGCGTCCGCGGACCAAGGATCACTGACGTGACCGCTGAGTGTGCGAGTGGAAATGCCTGTGCCATATGCAAACGCTAACCGGAGTCGGACGCGAGCAGAATGTATGTCGCCTGACGACATTGATTATCGGCCGAGAAATAGGCAATGCAGCTAAGCCTTTGATCACCTGAGAACTTTTGGGTGCTTCGGAGCGTGTCGTGGCCAAGAAATCAGGAGCGACAGAGAGGTATCGTTCTGAGTTTGTCCGGTTTACCGAGGTTTATTGCACAAACCTTGCGCGCTTCCCTAGTGATCGTTTCAATCAGGTCCTCTTCGCCTCTATCTACGTTCCCGTGACAGAGCCACTGGGGCTACGTGCAAACGCAAGCCGGCTCGTGCAACAAAGCGGCTGAATGAGCTTTCACAAAGCGCTTAGTGGGATCCGGATCAGCTTCGAGCACTTCCTCAGCAAGAGCGCTCCGCACCTCAGCATCGGTTGGAACGTTTGCGCCCTGTCGCGTGCAGGTGATGGACGACGCCGCAACTGCATATCGGAGGGTCTGCTGCAATTCGGCGACGGTCAGGTCCTGAAACCGGCAATGAGGCAGACGCCCGATCTTGGCAAGGTAGGCCAAGGCAGCCGCATGGAAGGTGTCTCCCGCTCCGACGGTATCGACAACGACGACCTTACGACCTGGGACCACGACAGGCATCTGTCCGCGAAGATAGCCCGTTGCGCCGGTTGCTCCATGTGTCACCAGGATCAGTGAGGGGCCGGCCGTGTGCCACCTCCGCACAAGGTCTTCGACATCGATGTCCGGGCCATAGGCTGTAACAAGATCCTCATCGCTTGCCTTGATGATGTTGGCATAAGGAAGGAAAGCCTCGAAGCGATAACGCCATTCCTTCAGGTCAGGGGTTACTGTCGGCCGGACATTCGGATCAACGGAGATCGTCAGACGTCCCGCCTCCCGTCTGGCCAAAGCGAGATAGGTATCTGCGACCGGCGCAACAGCCATCGTATATGAGCCGAACGTGATAGCCTCAATGGTGTCAGGAAGCATTGGCGGCAAATCTGCCTCCGTCACTTGACGATCAGCTTTGCCTTCGCCGTGAAAGGAATAGGCCGGATGACCAGTATCATCGGTTGCCACGACGCTGATCGTTGTCAGCCGCTCCGAGCGGACAGCGTAGGCGAGATCTACATCCTCGGATGCAAGCGTTTCCGCTAAAGCATGGCCGAAATGATCCGTCGAAATGCCTCCGTAGAAAGAGGAGTGTTCGCCGAGGCGCGACAGTGCAATGGCGACATTGAAGGGCGATCCGCCAAGGGCGATCTCCGTCTTGAGGCGGCCCAATGGATCGTCATGAACAAAAAGGTCGATCAGGGCTTCACCGCAAACGAGGATCATGCTCGCATCTCACACAGTTGGGAAATCGGCAGACAATCGATCGGGGTCTGAGCCCGGGCCGGACACTCGGCGCATCAAACCTCCTCCTTGAACAGGACATCGCGATCGAGAAGATATTTCGCGAAGAGCGGAAGGCTGGCTCCTCCGATCGCGCGGGCGTTGGCGCCGATGGAGCCCTCATGAATCTGAAACGGTGAAAGGCCCTGAAGATCGATCTCGGCAATCCGCTCGCGTGTTCGCGCCACTAGCCGACAACGAACATCGGGGGGAAAGGCGCCATCGATGATCGCCGCTCCGAAATCAATGACCGAAACGGACGCTACAATGGCATGGGCCAACCCATAGGCAGCTTCGTCGATCCACTCGTCGAGCAACGGGCCGATGGGTTGCCACTTCGACGGAGTTTGGAAGATCGACAATGGATCATGGCCCTTGGAGGCAAGACGCTCCTCAAGGCGCACCAGAGATGCCAGTGCAATGAGTTGCTGTGAGCCGCCGGCGCTCTCGATTCCTGCGCCTTTGTAACACGGGATGGGCATTGATCCGACAGCCCCAGCATTGCCAAATCGGCCGGGATAGAGGCTTCGCCCCAGAACGATCCCGCCGCCGATGAAGGAGCCAACGAAGAAATAGGCGAAGTCAGGATGCTCGCGCCCGATCCCGAAAGTGAGCTCGGCGCCACAGGCGGCCGTAGCATCGTTGGACACGATAACGGGAAGGGGACTCAGGGCGCTGATCTCCGTTTGCATGTCAAAATTGCGCCAGGCGTCCAGCACCTCCTGTGGCGCGCCCAATGCCTGCGTCCAGTTCCAGAGCTCGTACGGAGTGGCGACGCCAATCCCGGCAATGCGTTGGAGTTCCGCATCGCTGAGGCCCTTGGTGATTTCCGCCAGGCCGCTGCCCAGCTTTGCGAGCAACCCTGCCGGGGTTGGATAGGGATAGGCCCAATGAATGTCGCAGCAGACAGTCCCGGCAAAGTCCATGAAGACCAGGTTGGCACTCCGGCGCCCAATCTTAAGGCCGATGGAATAAGCACCGGTCGGATCGATTTGGAGAGGAACGGAGGGCTGGCCGACGCGACCCCGCTGTGGCGACATCCGCAAGAGCAAGCCGTCCGCCTCAAGGGCTCGCACGATTACGGAGACAGTCTGGGCTGACAGGCCCGTTGCCCGCGTGATGTCAGCCTTGGATAGGTTCTCGTGCCGGCGGACGAGGGAGAGGATCAGGCGTTCGTTATAGGCGCGGACACCCGTGAGATTGCTACCCCTCGCCCTGTCGTGGGTCGCAGTGTGAGCCATGCCAGATGCGAAAACCATCAGTGCCGTCCGGTGTCGGTTCGCCCGGCTGGGCGCGCTTCAATGGCGACCTTCAGGAGCCGGGTCGCTGGGCTCGTTCTAATCCAGCCCTTCGGTAGACACAAAGAAAATGGCTAGGCTAGCAGCTCCTGTCAATTGATAATTCATATTGATTTAATTATTGACAACCTCCTCTTTTGGGGTGAGGCTAGGTCAAAAGAACAACCCTCGGCTTGGCCAGATCGCCAGGAGAGAGGGCGCCCCCGACCCTTGGGAGGGAAGCATGCCGGGTGAGACCGCAAGACACTCTCTTTTGGAGATGCGTAACATCTCCAAGACATTTGCAGGCATCAAGGCGCTGCGAGGCGTTTCGCTCGACTTGCACGCTGGAGAAGTCCACTCGCTCATGGGCGAGAACGGCGCCGGCAAATCAACCTTGATGAAGATTCTGGCGGGAGCCTACATACCCGATCCAGGATCGGAGATCTTGATCAATGGCGCACCGGTCCAGATCCAGGGGCCGATGGCCGCCAAGGCGCTTGGCATTTCCATTATCTATCAGGAGTTGGCGCTCTCTCCCAACCTCAGCGTTGCCGAGAACATCTATCTGGGCCGTGAACTTCGCCGGGCGGGCTTTGTCGACCGCCAGGCCATGATCGCACAATCCGATAATGTCCTGAGCCGTCTGGGCGCTCCCTTCACGGCGAGCGCTCTTGTGCGTGGCCTCTCGATTGCCGAGCGGCAACTGGTGGAGATCGCGCGCGCCATCCATGCCAATTCCCGTATTCTTGTCATGGATGAGCCTACCACGACCCTCTCCGAGCGCGAGACGGACAAGCTGTTCGGCGTTGTTCGGCAGCTCAGAGCTGATGGCCTTGCCATCGTCTACATCAGCCACCGCATGAATGAAGTCTACGCATTGTCTGACCGAGTTTCAGTGCTGCGTGACGGCTCCTATGTGGGGACGCTCGATCGCGAGGATATTCTCCCTGAGGCCGTGGTTCAGATGATGGTCGGGCGTGATCTCTCATCATTCTATAAGAAGGAGCATGACGCCCGTGGATCTCGCGGGAAGGTCATCCTCTCGGTTCGCAACATCGGTGACGGCCGTCGTGTTTTCGACAACTCGTTCGACCTGCATGAGGGCGAGGTCTTGGGAATTGCAGGCCTGGTGGGTTCCGGGCGAACCGAACTGGCCCGCCTGATCTACGGCGCGGATGCTCGCCTGTCCGGCACTCTGACGTTGGATGGACAGCCTTGCGCCATCAATAGTCCGGTCGACGCCATCCGCTCTGGAATCGTCTACTTGACCGAGGACCGCAAACAACTCGGCCTGTTTCTCGACATGTCGATCAAGGACAACATCAACCTCGGCGTGATCGGCCGGGATGCGCATCCGGGCGGCTTCCTCAATGCAAAGCGCGCACGTGAACGGGCAACTCAGGCCATCCAATCCATGGCGATCCGGACACCTTCAGCCTCGGTCTCTGTCGGAGGCCTTTCGGGCGGCAACCAGCAAAAGGTGCTTCTATCGCGTCTCCTGGAGACGAAGCCACGGGTGCTCCTCCTCGACGAGCCGACCCGCGGTGTCGACATCGGCGCGAAATCCGAGATCTACAGGTTGATCGACAATCTTGCGAAGGCCGGCGTCGGCGTCATCGTAATCTCGTCCGAACTGCCGGAGATTATCGGAGTTTGCGACCGTGTCCTCGTCATGCGTGAAGGGCGCATCGCAGGCGAGGTCGGCGGCCCCGACGGGCTACCGGTCACCCAGGAAAACATCATCGCCATCGCGACATCTGCAGCCGCCATTGCCGCCTAAGGCCCATTTTGCGAAAGACTGAAGCCATGACCATGATTTCATCAGCTCCAGTGGCTCCAATTCCGGGAAAGCGCCTGGAGTTTGCCACAGCCGTTCAAGCGCTCGGCATGCTGCCGGTACTAGTCCTGATCGCGATCCTGTTCCAACTGCTTTCTGGTTATTCAGAGTCGGGCAGCGTCGTCGATGCGTGGTCGAGCGGCCGATTCATGAGTTGGCAGAACCTTGCCATCGTCATGCAGCAGGCTTCCATCAACACTGTTCTCGCGGCTGGAATGACCTTTGTCATCCTGACAGGCGGTATCGATCTTTCGGTCGGCTCGGTTTTAGCCGCGTCGGCGATGGCTGCCATTTATGCTTCGCTCATTCCGGGCTGGGGCCTTCTCGGAATTCCGGCGGCGCTTCTCATCGGTGGCGCGCTCGGTCTTGCCAACGGTATTCTCATCGCATTCCTGCGCCTGCCGCCATTCATCGTGACCCTCGGAGCCCTCACCGCTGTGCGCGGCCTGGCCCGGTTGATGGGCAACGACACCACGGTCTTCAACCCGAGTCTCTCCTTTGCCTTTATCGGCAACGGAACGCTCTTTGGCGTTCCGTGGCTCGTGATCATCGCGGCTTTGGTTGTGGTCGCGTCCTGGGTCATCCTGCGCCGGACCATCCTTGGTGTGTATATCTACGCTGTCGGCGGCAATCCGGACGCGGCACGCCTGTCCGGGATCAAGGTCTGGATCGTCCTCCTGTTCGTATATGGCCTGTCGGGCCTCTTGGCGGGCTTGGGTGGCGTCATGTCAGCCGCACGCCTTTTCGCGGCGAACGGGGTTCAACTCGGGCAATCCTATGAGCTCGACGCCATCGCGGCTGTGATCCTCGGCGGAACCAGTTTCGTGGGCGGAATCGGATCGATCTGGGGCACGCTGATTGGAGCCTTGATCATCGCCGTGCTGTCGAACGGGCTGATCCTGATCGGCGTCTCGGACATCTGGCAGTTCATCATCAAGGGGTTCGTGATCATCGGTGCGGTTGCGCTCGATCGTTACCGCCTGTCCGGTTCTGCCCGGACATAACAGTCACCTTGCGCGAGATGCGGTCGACTCCTGCGAGGAAGCACTTTCCGACCGAGCATATGGAGGACACTCATGAAGAAGGCACTTCTCACTGCTGCCGCCATCATCGCCTTGTCGGCGGGGGGTGCATCGGCCAAGGAGCTCAAGTCGATCGGCATCTCGCTCGGCTCCATGGGCAACCCGTTCTTCGTGGCTCTCGCCAAGGGCGCGGAGGCGGAGGCCAAGAAGATCAATCCGAACGTCAAGGTCAACGCGGTCGGCTACGACTATGACTTAAACAAGCAGTTCAACCAAATCGACAACTTCATTGCAGCAGGCGTCGACATGATCCTGCTCAATCCTGGCGACCCGAACGCGATCGAGCCGGCGATCAAGCGCGCGCAGGCCGCGGGGATCCTCGTCGTGGCCGTCGATACGGCGGCCAAAGGCGCCGACATCACCGTCACGACCGACAACACCCAGGCGGGAGAGATTGCCTGCCAATACATCGTCGACAAGCTCGGCGGCAAGGGCGACGTCATCATCCAGAACGGACCCCAGGTCTCTGCTGTCATCGACCGCGTAAATGGCTGCAAGAAGGTGCTGGGCGCGGCTTCCGGCATCAAGGTACTGTCCAGCGACCAGGATGGCAAAGGCTCACGCGAGGGCGGCCTGGCGGTGATGCAGGGGCAACTCACCCGCTACCCGAAAGTCGACGCTGTCTTCACGATCAACGACCCCCAGGCGATCGGCTCTGATCTCGCAGCCAAGCAGATGAACCGGTCGAACATCGTCATCACATCCGTCGATGGCGCCCCTGATATCGAGGCGGCGTTGAAGGGCAACACGATGGTGCAGGCCTCCGCGAGCCAGGATCCCTATGCAATGGCGCAGTTGGGTGTCCGACTCGGTCATGACGCGCTCAATGGCAAGAAGTCCGAGCAGACCGTCACCTTGCTTCCCTCCAAACTCGTGACGCGTGAGAACGTGAACGAGTACAAGGGATGGCAGGCGGTCCGCTGATCAGCCGCTCAACATGGCAGCCGTGCATAAGAACGACGGTTGGGCAGGTCACACGAGCGTGTGATCAGCACTGGATCTTGCTACAGGCCTTCGACAAAGTTTTGGTTGAAAGCTACGTAGATATGTAGCAAAGTCGTCACCTGACAGCTCTAGGGCTGTTTCCTCCCTGACTAGGCGGGCGCTGGGATCCTTCGCAGCGTCCGTCCTTTTTCGAACGAGGTCCCATGTACCACCATGCTGCGACGCTTCCGTTGCCCGAACGGACGCCCGTTCCGGTGTTCGACCTTGTCATTGCCGGCGCCAGCGGCGATCTGGCCCTGCGCAAGCTCTTCCCGGCGCTCGTGCAGCGGGTGTCCGAGGGCGTGATTCCAGAGGCCAGTCGTATCGTCGGAATCGTACGTTCCGGCGAGGCAGAGGAGAGCCTGAAGGCCGGCACCGCCGCCCGGCTCAAGGAGCAGGGCCTGACAGCTTCCGACATCGACAGCTTTCTGAAGCGCCTCACCTATGTGCGGGCTGATGTCTCAGACCCAGCCACCATGGCGGACCTGAGCGCCCGCCTCGATGATCCAGGTCGCGTGCGCGCCTTTTATCTCGCCACTCCACCTGACCTGTTCATCCCTGCGGCCCGCTCGCTCAAGAGCGCCGGGTTGCTCGAGCACGATAGTCGTCTGATCTTGGAAAAGCCCCTTGGTCGGAACTTGGCTTCAGCCCGGGCGATCAATGACGCCGTGGCCGAGGTTTTGCCCGAGAGCCGCACCTACCGCATTGATCATTATCTCGGCAAGGAAACTGTTCAGAACCTCCTCGTGCTGCGCTTCGCCAACAGTTTGTTCGAGCGCTCCTGGTCGCAACGCGACATCGATCATGTCCAGATCACCGTGGCTGAGACTGTTGGTCTGGAGCAGCGGGCTGACTACTACGACCGCGTGGGTGCGCTCCGGGACATGGTGCAGAACCACGTGCTGCAGCTCCTGTGCCTGTTCGCCATGGAGGCGCCAAACACCCTTGATGCCGACGCAGTGCGCGACGAGAAGGTTCGCGTATTGCGGGCGCTGCGGCCGATCCAAGGTCGCGACGTGCTCCGGCACACCGTGCGCGGGCAATACACGGCCGGCTCGATCGCGGGCCAGCCGGTGCCGGGCTATGTGGACGAGCTCGGGCGCGAAAGTGGGACCGAGACCTTCACGGCCCTGCGCTGCGAGATCGACACATGGCGCTGGGGTGGGGTTCCGATCTACCTGCGCACTGGCAAGCGCATGGGGGCACGCTGCTCCGAGATCGCGATCACGTTCAAGAGCGTGCCGCACTCGATCTTCCGGGGCAATCCTGAACCCAACCGGCTCGTCATTCGAGTGCAGCCGGACGACGGTGTGCAGCTGCAGTTCATGATGAAGGTTCCGGGCAGCGGGCGCCTCAAGCTGGTGCCCCGCATGCTTGACCTGCGTTACAACACTGCCTTCGGCGAGCGCACCCCCGATGCCTATGAGCGCCTTCTGACGGACGTCATCCGCGGCGATCAGACCTTGTTCATGCGTCGCGATGAAGTCGAGGCAGCCTGGGGCTTTGTCGATCCTATCATTGAGGGCTGGAGCGAACATTATGCAGCGCCCCACCGCTATGCGGCCGGCACTTTCGGGCCATCGCAAGCGGTCGGCATGATCGAGCGCGATGGCCGCAGCTGGGCCGAGCCGGAGGCCCAGGGGTGACCGGGGCGGCCTTCGATCTCGTCCGCGGACCCGACCTGCGGCAGGTTTCGCAGCGGTTGGCGGACGACATGGCCGGCGTCCTCCGACAGGCTGTCCGTGAGCGGGGCAGGGCAGTCCTTGCCGTGCCCGGCGGCACCACACCGCGGGAGTTCCTGACGCTCCTCGGCCAGCACGATCTCCCCTGGCCGGGCATTGTGGTTATGCCTACGGACGAACGGGACGTTCCGCCGGACGATCCCCGCTCCAACGAGCGCATGATCTGTGAGTGCCTGCCCCAGGTGCGGAATAACCTTGTACCGCTCCGGACTGCGACCGGTTCGCTGGACGAAACCGTCACAGCCTTAAGCAAGCACGTGGCTTCTTTCGGGCTTCTCGATGCAGTCGTCGTTGGCATGGGCACGGATACGCATATTGCGTCCCTGTTTCCGGGCGACCCACACCTCGAGCGAACGGCGTGGGAGCGCGCACCAGCAGTCCTTGCCGCTTATCCAGCCAACCTGGAGCCAAGACTATCGCTCTCACCCTTGGTTCTGATGCGGGCACGCTGGAAGGCGCTGCTGATCTCCGGTCAGGACAAGCTCGCAGCCCTGACCCGCGCCCTCGGATCGACCGATTCGGTCAGCTCTCCGGTTCGTCTCCTGTTCGAGAAGGGCGTTCCACCCCGCGTCTATTGTGCCGAATGAAGGTTGCCATCATGTCGTTTGCTCCCACCTCGAAAGTTCTTGAAGACGTAGCGGCCCGCATCAGCGCCCGGTCTGGCGATCTGCGGCGGGAGTACTTGGAGCGGATCGATGAGGTGCGCCGCAGCCATCCGCCCCGGCGCAAGCTCTCGTGCGGCAACCTCGCTCATGCGGCAGCGGCGTGTTCCGCCGGCGAGAAGATGGCGGTCGCCACAGGGACGGCACCGAACCTCGGCATTGTCACTGCCTACAACGACATGCTGTCGGCGCATCAGCCCTTCGCCACCTATCCGGACCTGATCAAGGAGGAGGCGCGGGCCGCAGGCGCTACCGCCCAAGTGGCAGGTGGTGTGCCGGCCATGTGCGATGGCGTCACCCAGGGGCAGCCCGGCATGGAGCTGTCACTGTTTTCGCGGGACGTGATCGCCATGTCGACGGCGGTATCGCTCTCGCACAATGTGTTCGACGCTGCCTTGATGCTCGGGGTGTGCGACAAGATCGTGCCGGGGCTGGTGATGGGCGCACTCTCCTTTGGGCACTTGCCGGCCGTGTTCGTGCCCGCGGGTCCGATGGCAACCGGCCTGTCGAACGATGAGAAGACCCGCGTGCGTCAAGCCTATGCCACCGGCGAGGTGGGCCGGGACGCGCTGCTGGCCTCCGAGATGAAGAGCTATCACGCCCCTGGCACCTGCACCTTCTACGGCACCGCCAACTCCAATCAGATGATGATGGAGATCATGGGTCTGCACGTTCCCGGTTCGGCCTTCGTGGCACCCGGAACGCCGCTGCGCGATGCGCTCACCCGGGCGGCGGTACGCCTGTCCGTCGACGCTGTCCGAGCACCGCAGGGCGTGCGCGGATTGGGTGAGCGGCTCGGACCGACATCGTTCGTGAACGCCATCGTGGGCCTGCATGCCACCGGCGGATCGACCAACCACCTGCTGCATCTGGTCGCCATGGCGCGGACGGCCGGGCTCGTCATCACTTGGGAGGACTTCTCGGATCTGGCCGCGGTGGTTCCGCTCCTGGCCCGGATCTATCCTAACGGCCCAGCGGATGTGAACCAGTTTCATGCCGCCGGCGGCATTGCCTTCGTGATCCGCGAGTTGCTGCGCGGAGGTCTTCTGTTCCGCGATGTCGAGACGATGGCGGGCAGCGATCTGGCAGCCTATGCTCGCGAGCCTTGGCTCCAGGACGGGGAACTCGCCTACCGGGACGTGACCGGCAACGTGATCGAGCCGTCGATTCTGCGGCCGATCGATGACCCGTTTCAGGCAACTGGGGGACTGGCCTTGCTCACTGGCAATCTCGGCCGGGCCGTGATCAAGACATCGGCTGTAAAGCCTGAGCGGTTGGCGCTCACGGCGCCCGCACGGGTGTTTGAGAGCCAGGAGCAGTTTATCGACGCGTTCAAGGCCAACCAATTCGACCGGGACGTCATTGTGGTCGTCCGCCAACAGGGACCAAAGGCGAACGGCATGCCGGAGCTCCATGGGCTCATGCCAGCGCTGGGCGCCCTCGAAAGCCGGGGCCTGCGGGTGGCGCTGCTCACCGACGGGCGCCTGTCGGGCGCGTCGGGCAAGATCCTCAGCGCGCTCCACGTGACGCCGGAGGCTGAGAGCGGGGGACCGATTGGCCTGATCCAGAACGGCGATGTGATCACGATCGATGCCGCCGCCGGCCGCCTGGAGCTTGCCGTGGATGCCGCAACGCTCGCTGCGCGGGTGCCGGTCCGGTCGAACTCGGCGGCCGCGGACGCGTCTTTGGGCCGAGACCTCTTCTCGGTGTTCCGCACGAGCGTCGGCCGGGCCGATCTCGGCGCCGCCACGTTCTGGCCGGAAGCCGCCTGACATAAGCCGTCGGCCTCAATCGGACGAGGACCTGGGGCCATAGCCGGTCGGCCCCAATCCAATAACGGAGAACCGTTGTGCGAGAAAGTAACTCGATTGCGACCGTCCTGAGCCAAGCGCCCGTCATTCCGGTCATCATGATCGAGGATGTCGCTCATGCCGTGCCCCTCGCGCGAGCCCTCGTGGCCGGTGGCGTGAACGTGCTTGAGATCACGCTGAGAACAGAACCGGCGCTCGAAGCAATCCGACGCATCCGGGACGAAGTGCCCGACGCCGTTGTTGGAGCCGGAACTGTTTTGACGCCCACCCAGCTGGAGCACGTTGCCGCAACAGGCGCGGCTTTTGCCGTGAGTCCTGGCGCCACCCCGACCCTGCTCGATGCGGCCGCGACTTTGCCGGTGCCGCTGCTGCCAGGAACAGCAACAGCCAGCGAGGTCATGGCCATCCTCGAGCGCGGGTACACTCACATGAAACTGTTTCCCGCTGAGGCGGCAGGCGGTATCGCCCTGCTGAAAGCGTTGGCCTCGCCTTTGCCCGCCGCTCGCTTCTGTCCTACCGGTGGCATCGATCCGGAGAAGGCGCGTGGCTACCTCGCACTTCCAAATGTGGTCTGTGTCGGCGGCTCCTGGCTCGCACCGCGCGATACGATCCGCCAGGGCGATTGGCAGCGGATCACGGACTTGGCCCGAGCAACGCGGGGTCTCAAGACCGGTGGGACCCAATGATGGCAGACCTCATCCGCCATCAGCCCTTGGGCTGTCCGGATGGATTCCGCCACCGAAATAGCTGCCGGTCTACGATCATGAGGCCGCAAAACTGAAGTCAACCGAGGAGCATGATTGATGGTGCGTATCACTAAACAAGCCACTCAGGATGGAACGTTCACGGTCTACATCGAAGCGAAAGCGGTGGCATGGGGCCTCACCAACGCAGCTGCCGACGATCTGATCAATAAACTGCGGCGTGCCCCGGATACAGCCTATGCCAGGCTTTGAGCTCGCATTCCGTGTCCCGCCCCATCATTCCCTCGAGCAGGTCAAAATGCGCAGCCGAGCGGGCGATGTGATGGAAATGCACTGGGAGCATCGCGAGTACGGCGCCGACGGGCATCTCGTCGCGCGTTACGAGAGTTATCAGATCTTAATGATCTTCACGGAGGTGGTGTAACATAGGGTGATGTCGATCCTCATGAGGAGGCGCGCGATGGATGACGACGTTTGGCGGCCGACGCATCTAACATCCGAGCAGATGGAGGAGCGGCGT